>JAPULD010000490.1 GCA_027295365.1 Planctomycetota bacterium | reverse complement strand
GCAACGGACAACCACCATGGCCAACCTGACACTCGTACAGTCAATCAACCTCGCGCTCGCACAGGAGATGGAAGCGGACGACAGCATCGTCCTGCTCGGCGAAGACATCGGGATCAACGGCGGCGTGTTCCGCGTCACCGATGGACTCCAGAAACGCTTCGGCGACGACCGCGTGATCGACACGCCGCTGTCCGAGTCCGGCATCATGGGCTTCTCGGTCGGGCTCGCCATGGCCGGCATGAAACCGATCCCCGAGATCCAGTTCGAGGGCTTCCTGGGCCCGGCGTACGACCAGCTCGTCAACCACGCCGCACGCTTCCGGACCCGCACGCGGGGCGCTCTCACTGTTCCGCTCACCGTCCGTGTGCCCGTCGGAGGGGGCATCCACGCGCCCGAGCTTCACTCCGACTCGCCCGAGGCGATCTACGCCCACCATCCCGGGCTCAAGGTGGTCATGCCCGCCACGCCCTACGACGCCAAGGGCCTGCTCATCTCCGCCATACGCGATCCCGATCCCGTCGTGTTCTTCGAGCCCAAGCGCGTCTATCGCTCCTTCCGCGAGGAGGTGCCCGAGGACGAGTACACCATCGAGATCGGCAAGGCCAAGGTTGTCAGCGAGGGCACCAACCTGACTGTTGTGACATGGGGAGCCTCCCTGTTCCAGTGCCTCGAAGCGCTTGACGAGCTGCCCGAGGACATCTCCGTCGAACTCATCGACCTGCGCTCCATCTATCCGTTCGACGCCGAGACCATCATCGAGTCCGTGCGCAAGACCGGGCGATGCGTGGTCGTGCACGAGGCCCCGTTGACGGCCGGCTTCGGCGCCGAGATATCGGCGCAGATCCAGGAGCACTGCTTCTTGTACCTTGAAGCCCCGGTCCAGCGCGTCGCGGGCTTTGACACCGTCATGCCCTACTACAAACTCGAACTCGAATACCTCCCCGATACGGTTCGCATCGGCAAGGCCCTTGAAGAAATCGCAGCGTATTGAATACGTTTACAATGAGATCGTCAAATAGAACGGATTCAAACTATGGCCGGCTTAAAACAACCTGCGGATAAATCGCACTTTCTTCTGCCTGACCTGGGCGAGGGTGTTCATGAGGCGGAGTTGATCAAGTGGAAGGTCAACCCTGGGCAACGGGTCGAGGAACACCAGACGCTGGCCGAGATGGAAACGGACAAGGCCCTCGTCGAGGTTCCCAGTCCCTGGACTGGCGTGGTCATGGATCTGGGCGGCCACAGCGAAGGCGACATCGTCAACGTGGGCGACATTCTCGTGAATTACAAGATCGGCGAAGCCTCCACCACACCAGCCGAGAACGGCAACTCAACCAGCGCAATCGAATCGAAATCAGAAGAGCGCGAGGATGCCGGCACCGTGGTCGGCTCCGTCGGGGCCGCCGTCTCCATTCCTGAGCAATTCACCCGGCGCGAACACGAATCCAACGGTCCCGCCACCGCGACCAAGGCCCTCGCCACTCCGGCGGTCCGTCGCATCGCCAAGGAGGCCGGGATCGACATCAATCGAGTTCCGGGCAACGGACGAGGCGGACGTGTCACCGCCACCGACGTGCAAGCCTTCATTTCGACCTCGACCGGAGGCATTGTCCCGGCGATCGCGGTTCGGCCATCCATTCCGCATGTGCTCACCGCCCCGGTGGCCTTGCCGATCGAGCCGGTGCTCGTCACGGAGGATGGCACCAGCCAGGTCATCCCCATCCGAGGCATCCGAAGGAAGATCGCCCAGGCCCTGGAACACTCGGTCAAGACCGCCGTGCATTTTACGGTCTGTGACGAGGTCGATGTGACGGCCCTGAATGCCAAGCGTCTTGAATATGCCCGAGTGCTGGGACAAAAAATCAGCCTGCTGCCCTTCATTATGACCGCCTGCTGCCGGGCTCTTCGGATGCATCCCGCCCTCAATGCGAACGTCGATGACACCAAGAACGAGATACACCTCAAGGGCGTGATCAACCTAGGCGTCGCGGTCGATACGGACCATGGGCTGATGGTGCCGGTCATCGAGAAAGCGGATCGGCTGAGTATCGTGCAGATGAGCGAAGCCATCGGGGCGATCGCGGCCGGCTCCCGAGATCGTTCCATCGAGCGTGAAAAGCTTTCGGGCGGGACGTTCACGATCTCCAATGTGGGCAGTTATGGGGGCATGTTCGCCACGCCCATCATCAACTACCCCGAAGTCGCCATCCTGGCCGCGGGCCGGGCCAAGGAGCGGGTCATGACGAAGAACGGCACGTTCTACGCCGGACTGATGCTGCCCCTGAGCCTGAGTTGCGATCATCGCGTGGTGGACGGCGCCGAAGGGACGCGGTTCCTCAACACGATTGCCCAGTTGCTGGAGAACCCGGAGCAGATTGTCGGCGCGTGATGCTTGGGAGAATATCTCTTCATGATCAAATCACACGTGATAGGTCTTGGATAGCGTCAATGCTTGACTCGGATCGAATGAGACATTCGATCCGTGAGGGCCATTCATGGCCTGAAATCCGAACCGGAATACTCTTTGATTCGTATCGAAGGCGATCCTGATGGGCCGATTGCATCAATCAACAAGTCAACATAGGTTGAATAGAGAATTGCCTAATTAACCTCCTGCCCAGGAAGCGCCATGACCTCAAGCCAGCAAGCATTGAAGCAACGACTGGAGAGCCGCGAAGCGAACGTGGCCGTCATCGGGTTGGGCTATGTCGGATTGCCCATCGTCCACGCCCTCCACGAGGCGGGCTATCGGGTTCTGGGCTACGACATCGACGACGCCAAGATCGAGATGCTCAAGAGGGGCGAAAACTACGTCAAGCATCTGGGTAACCAGATGACGCAGACGCTGATGGCATCTGATCGCTTCGAGGCCACCACCGACCCGAGGCGGCTGGGCGAAGCCGACGCCCTGCTCTTGTGCGTTCCGACCCCCCTGGGGTCTCATCGCGAGCCCGACCTGAGCTACGTGCTCGACTCGACCCGACTTGTGGCCAAGACCCTTCGCCCCGGCCAGCTGGTCGTTCTCGAATCGACCACCTATCCGGGAACGACTCGCGACGAGATGAAGCCCATTCTCGAAGCGGGAGGCCTGAAGTGCGGCACCGATTTCTTCCTCGCCTACAGCCCCGAACGCGAAGACCCGGGGAGCTCCGATGCCACCATGCCCACCATCCCTAAACTCGTGGGGGGCATCGACGAGGCCAGTGGCGAACTCGCCACGCTGCTCTACCAGAACGTCGTCGTCCAGGTGCACCGGGTGGAGACTGCAGAAATCGCCGAAGCGGCGAAGTTGCTGGAGAACATTTTCAGAGCCGTGAACATCGCTCTGGTCAATGAATTGAAAGTGCTGTTCACCGAGATGGATATTGATGTGTGGCAGGTCATCGAAGCCGCTTCGACCAAGCCATTCGGCTTCATGCCTTTTTACCCCGGTCCCGGGCTGGGGGGCCACTGCATCCCCATCGACCCCTTCTACCTTTCGTGGAAAGCCCGGGAGATCGGACGGCAGACGAAGTTCATCGAACTGGCAGGCGAGATCAACGCCACCATGCCCCGCTACGTGATCCGCCGCCTGTCTGCGGCCCTCAACGAACGGGAACAGACGCTCAAGGGGGCGAAGGTGCTGATCATCGGCATCGCCTACAAGCCCAACGTCGACGACATCCGCGAGAGTCCCGCGGCTGAGATCATCGAACTGCTGAAGGATGCCGGCGCGTTCGTCAACTACCACGACCCCCACATGCCCCACTTCCCGGGGATGCGCAAGTACGACATCAAACTCGATTCACTGGATCTGACGAAAGAGAACATTGAAGCCCACGACGCCGTGCTGATCGTCACGAACCACGATGCAATCGATTATGAGTTGATCGGGAAACACGCGAAGCTGTTGGTGGACACGCGGAATGCGATGGCGGGGATTGAACATATTCTCGCCCCAATGATCAAAGCCTGATTAATGCGTCGACTACAATCCGGGCATGACCCACCAATACCACTGGCAACTCCTCCGCGCGGGAACCCTTCGACTGGACGGGGGCGGCATGTTTGGCGTCGTTCCCAAACCCATGTGGTCCAAGCTCGCTGCGCCGGATGAACAGAACCGCATCGGCCTGGAGACCAACTGCCTCCTGCTCGAAGACACCCCCGGAAGTAAATCCGGCTCTCGTATCCTTATCGAGACTGGGTTTGGCGATAAGTGGACAGACAAGGAGCGTGGCTTTTACGACATTCAAAAAAGATGCGTCGCCGATGCGCTCCATGAGATCGACATCGCTCCCGAGACCATCGATCACGTGGTGGTCACGCATTTGCATTTCGATCACGCTGCGGGTTTGACGACGTTGAACGACGAAGGTGAGCCGGTCCCGGTGTTCCCGAAGGCCAAGGTTCACGTGCAGAAGAAGGAATGGGAGGACGCCCTGGCCAACAAGTCCACCATGAACAAGACGTACCTGGAAAGCCACCTGAAACCCATCGCCGATCAGGTGGTGCTTCACGATGGCGAAGCGGAGATATTTGAGGGTGCGGGAATCAACGTCTGGCCCATGCCGGGACACACCTGGGGCCAGCAGGCGATCCGGTTCGAGGACAAGGATGGCGTCGTGGTCTTCCCGGGCGATGTGCTTCCCACCATCAACCACGTCGGTCTCGCCTTCTCGATCGGCTACGACATGGAGCCTTACACCAACATGCTCTCCAAACGCAAACTTCTCGATGAGGCAAGCTTCCGGGGGTGGCGGATCGTCATCGACCACGAACCGGGTGATCCGGTGGTGAGAGTCAAGCCTGATGCGAAGCGAGCCGGCCAATTCAGCCTCACCCCCGGAAACCCCGGAAACCCCGGAAACCCCGGAAACCCCTGACACTCCTGATAGCCAGGATTCCCCGAATAACGGATCAGGTCTGTCCGGTGCCTGCATGTTCATCGCGAATCCCATCGCACCGCTATAGAATCGCCCCCTTCTTTCATCGACGATCATCGCCATGCTGAACTCTTTTCTCCAGGAACTCAAACACACGTTTCGCGTCCTTCTCCGGTTGTACGAGGACGCGGTATGGCGCTATCGCTGGTCGTCGTTGCTGATCGTGATTCTTGATGTGATGGCGATCGTCCTGGCCGGGATGGTGATCGGGGGCGTGCTCAAGACGGCGCAGGCCATCAGCCAGAGCGAAACGATCGCGTTGCCGTTCGGCTTGACTCCTCTGGACCCGAATGTCCCCTCGAACTTGGTGTGGCTGGGCGTGGGTTTCTTTTTCGTGGGTTTCGCAGGCGCCGTCGCGTTCTGGTACACCCGAAAAACCTCCCGCAACACCGCGGCCCGATACCAGCATTTCTGCTCCATGCGGGCTTTGCGTTTGCTGCAATCCGAGAAACCGGCCTATTGGATGATGACGGCGGAGAATCAGACGCCCTCCAACCTGTTGAGGTTCTGTGCCGAACTGGGACCCCAATTGATGAATCGCTGCTTCGTCTGGGTCATGCAATCCATCCGTTCCACGATTCTGATGGTGGTGACGGGTCTCGGGCTGTTCTACTTCAATGCCCTGCTCAGCCTGGTGCTGGTGCCCTTGTCGATCGTCTACCTCTTGATCCTGACGAAGCTGAGT
>JAPULD010000049.1 GCA_027295365.1 Planctomycetota bacterium | reverse complement strand
CTCAACCGGATCTCGCGCCAAGTAGGACACTTCTGATTTTCGCAATCCGGACTCGGACGTGGTCCGACCAGACTCATCTGTCCCAGTAACACATTCCAGAGTTGCGGCAACTCGTCCAGGTGATATCGGCGAAGAAAGTGCCCGATCAACATGACCCGGGGGTCATTTTCCATAAAGAACTGCGGACCATCCGCGGCATTCTGCAAAGTCAACGTATGTTTGATCTCGTCGGCGTTCCGATACATGGTCCGGAATTTCCAGCAACGGAACGGTTTCCCGCCCTTGGCCTGCCGCGTACCGCCATAGAAGATGGGCCGCCCGTCTGAGATATAAATGAGCAGCGCCACAATCACCATCAATGGCGAGGCCAACACAATACCAGACGCACTGAATACCAAATCGAAAAGTCGCTTTGAAACGGCATAGCCGGTGCTATCGCGCCGGGATGACTCCGGTTTCGGTGAAACATCACCCGGATCGACGTCGCAAATGTCACGTATGTTAAGTGGAGGAAGCGGCATATCCGATTCACGAGACCCCTGATCGGCAAGCCACGCCGGTCCGATGATGCATGCTCGCAGGCGAGGGTCGGTATTGCTGCCCAGCCAGGCCGGACCGACGGCGATGCAATCTTCACTCAATTCGTCACCCTGCCGCACCCACACGCTCTGGCGAACCTCGTGGATACCGTCGATGACCAAGTCAGGCCGAGGCCAGACACTGACGAGCCGCTCGATGAGTCGTCGTTCCTCGGCAGGGTCCGCCCGGGTGTAACACCCACCATCGCACCGCCAATTGTCGATGTGAGCCAGGCCGACGGCTCTGCTGATCCGCCGCCAACCGCTCCGTCGTTCGGTCGCCTGCATCCACATCTGGGCCAGACGTCGGTGCCGGGTGAGGATCACTCGGTAGGCGGATTGGCTTCGATTTCGATACCGACGATCAATTCTGCGTACGAATCCTTCATCATCAAGATCGAGAAGTTCGCCGTAAGGATCATCATGATTATCGACCACGCGCAAGCGTGTCACGCGGGCCGCACGCCACGTCAGGCGATCAGCCAGCGCCATGACATCGAAGACGACGAGTTGATCCGGCTCAATCAGGAGGTAGAGGTCCGCCCCGGACTGGATGGACGTCGTCTGACCTCGAACGATGCACTGGACCCCATGGGCGCGCCAATACGCATCGTGCAATTCACAGGCTTGAAAGCCCCATACGGTCGGTCGATCGGATGCCGAACTCTCGACATCCTCCCTCACCTGTTCATTGATCTTGATCAAGCTGACGATCTCCTCGGTCTTACCAAGCTTCAGTTTCGACTTTTCGCGGTGCGCTCCATGGCTTTGACCAGGACGTTATGCACGGGTTGGACCTTGGGTTTGCCGTGGCCATTCGCGGCGGCCTCTTCCTCCGCCATATGCCGCATCGAGATGGTCGACTTGGAGACGTATCGATTGCAATCCGCCTTATCGGCACAATTGAGCACGACCCCCAAACAGGGCACGTTGATCGTGTCCAGGTCCTGAAGGCATTCCTCCAGACGTGAACGCGATCGTCCGCGCCGAACGGAAAAGACCACGCCATCCGCGGCCGCCGTCACCGGTAACAGTTCCACACTGCCGATGAAAGGTCCGGTGTCGGTAATGATGATGTCGAATCGCAGTCGCAGTTCGACGCAGAGGGCCGCAAAATCATCGCGGCGAATCGATTCAGGACCAAATCCGGCATCCGCTCCCGCCACTAATGCGCTCAGGTTCGGTACCGGGAGATCCACGATCTGATCATCAAGTCGTCGATCACGCAACGCTTCCTTGACTCCGGAATGCCCGGCCAAGCCCATCTGTCCAGTCAGGTTTCGGCCCAGAAAGTCACAGTCCATCATCAGAGTACGATAACCCGAAGCCGCATAGGACCAACCCAGCGCCATGGCCAGACTCGTCTTCCCGTCGCCTTGATAAGGGCTTGTCACCACCAGCATGGAACTGGTGTTGGGATCGCGTAATGCCTCGATGCGATTCCGGATCTGGTGGACGCACTGCGCTGCGGTCTCCGCAAGATCGGAATCATGACTGTTCGCGCCGAGGTATGGCAACACCCCCAGGCAACGGTATCGCGACGAATTGTTGATCAACTGGCTGGCGCTGTACGTCCGACGGTCGATCGAACCCAACATGAAGAACAAAGCGCAGCTCAGGCCAAAGCCGCCAAAGAAGCCAACCAAGGCCATCGGTTTCCGACGATCCTTCGAAGGAAATCGAGGTTCGACCCCCCTCCCCTTGACCATGATCCGGCCACTGAACTGAGCGTTCTCCTCGTTCCGCAACAAGTCGATGGTATCGTTAATGTCCCCCAGACGAGTTTCGATATCCGTGAGTTGATTCTGAATCTCGTTGATCGAGCCTTGCTCCATGTTCATCGCCCGCACGTCTTGCTGATTCTTATCCAGCACCCGTTTTACGGCGTTACGACGATCCCTCAACTGGTTCGGCGTCAAGTCGTTGAGGTTGCCCCCCTCTTGCACCGATGGCAGGATTCCGCCCAGCTCGAACCATCTGGCCTTGGCGCTGTCTTCTCGACTGAGGATTTTCTCCTCCAGCATCTCAAGCTCACGATTCGCTCTCTTGAAATTCGGATGTCGGGCGGAATAGTGCTTTGTGAGCTGGCTGATCCGCACCAACAGGTCTTCATACTCCTGATTCAGTATGGCTAATTCCGGATCAAGGATTTCAAGTTCAAGGATGGTTGGCTCAAGCAGTTCGTCTTCAATGGCAATCTCAGTATCACCCACTACGGATGACGCGGGAAGCCCTGCGAGCGCAAGGTCCAGCGACTCCAATTCATACTTGATGGTTTCGATCCTCAACAACTTTGCCTGCAACACCTGGTCGAGATTCGTGGCGCCGTATTCGCTGTTGTTGATGATCTCCTGAAGCTGCTGGCGAACTCCATCGCGCTGCTCCAATTTTGTGTCACGAAGCTTCGTGAGCTGTTGCATTCGTTCATCGCGGAAATCGGTTCCGCCCTTGCCGCCATGAATCTCGTCGTACGCCTCCAGGATGGCGTTGATGACAATCACCGACTCCTGTGGGTCGTCCGCTTCGTACGTCACGGTAATCAACTCGGAGTTGTATTCCGACGATGTCTTGAGATTGTCCTTGATGACCTTGATCGCATCCTCTCGCTGCGAGAAAGGCAACGCCGCTACCTTCGGATTGCGCAACGCACGATCGCGGACGCCCAGGGAAATCACGTATAGTTCATGCGTACGGCGATATCCCTCATAGCGAGGGAGGAAAGCCGTGTCCGGGGTCTCTCGCAAAATCGCCGAACCGCTCGAGGCCACGTGGATCTGACCGCTTGAGGCATACTTCACCGGCGCGTAGGTATACCCGGCGTAGCTCAGGGCCACCCCGAGCAGGATGCCCAGCGTGATGGCGTACTTGAGTCGCCCGCGCAATCGATCGTTGATGACGGCGAAAGCCGACTCCTGATGCTCCGCCGCCGGCGGGGGCAGATTCTGGCCGGGCAGTCGCACTTCCATCCTGGCGGGGATGATTTCATTCATGTGAGTACTCATCCTTGCGTTCTCATCCTCTGACCCAATTCGATCAACAAACCCGAGGCAGCGTTCAGCAGGTCTTCAACCACCTCTTGCGATTCCTTCGCCTTGATTTCGCCTGACATCACCAATTGCACCTGGGCGACGCCTTCCATCGAAAATCCGCTTCGCTCGACCAGTCGTTTGAGCACTTTCAGGTCGATCGTCGTGGTCCCGTTCGGAAGCAGAAAATAGTTGAACACACGCAACGATTTTTCGCCTCCCAGTTCGTCGAGCTGACGAAAATTGTAGATCCGCAAATCCACGATTTCCCCCATGATATCGGCCTGAAACGTCGAGTTATCAACCGTGGAATCGGACATGATCCAGCCATGGGAGGGGTAGCAGATTGGTGGATAATGTCCCTGCATGTCACGAGCGTCACTGCAATGGACCACCAGCAGATGAATCGAAACCGTCCCGGAGAGTTGCTTGAATCGACGACTCAGGATGGCATTGGGACGAAGGATGTCCACCGCACTTGTCGGGACTGCCACTTCCTCACCCACCCAGTCGCCCAGCCGATAAGGCATGGCATCGACGGCCGCCTGGACTTCCGCATTCCGCAGCAGCATCAATTGCCGATCATCGCCCGCTTGACGAAAGACGAACGGGAGTATCAGCATCAAGGCCAAGCCGATGAAAGGGGCCAGTGTCCCTGCCATTTGGATTCGTTGTGACATCGATCGCCAATTCATTGCATCGCCAATCTGAAGGACATTACCGGAA
>JAPULD010000489.1 GCA_027295365.1 Planctomycetota bacterium | reverse complement strand
ACGACTGGACTCATGGGAAATAACGCAATCACATCGCATCAAGTATAATGAGAGTCAGCAGGTCGGAGGCGGAAGGTCGAGCTATCGGTCGTCAAGCCCCAGGCTGTATGTCATCGAAATCGAATCCGATGCGAGCACCGGTTCGAGCAGAAGCATTTCGTCGATCGCCAGAATTGCCTGGCTGGTCAAGGCGTGATCAAGACGATCCGTACCCAGGAGGTCGCGTGCCGCGGCCTTGACCACCGCCACCGCCAGTTTGCGAACGGTGGACGCTTCGATCATGGTTGATCGAGCTTCCCCTTGCACGGGAGATGATCCATTCGCCACCAAGGTGGGCACCGCCGACACCATGTTGGCCATGGACAGCAACACGACGATGGTCGCGGCCGACGATGCCAAGGGGGCGTTGCGGGGAGCCTGGGTTGAGGTAGTCGAAACTTTCATGGGTCGTGGTTGAATTATCGACCACTCAAGTCCCTCAGACAAGCTTTCCCGGCGATCCTTCGTATTCTCTGGAAATAATGGACGCCCGAAGTTTGTGTCTAAAATGACACCATGACAAAGGTCGAAACCCAATTTGGACCCCAAAAATCGCCCTCTATGGATCAGGAGAGGGGGTCATCCATTGAACTGATGGTTGAGGGCATGAGTTGCGTCAGTTGCGGAGCCTCGATCCAAAGTGCTCTGGAGGCCTTGGAGGGCGTGACTTCCGCCCAGGTGAGCTTCGTCAATGGAAGAGCCTCGATCCAGGGGGATGGACTCGATACATCGCAACTCATCACTGCGATCGAAGGCAAGGGCTTCAAGGCCCAGCCCCTGACCCAGGCTTCCGCCCCGGCGGAGCTGCGCAGCGAAATCGAACTTCGACAGGCCACGCACGAACGACAATGGCGCTACCGAGCCATCACCGGAATCGGGTTGTGGATTCCATTGGGAATCCTCCACTGGACGATCGAAGCTCCCTGGATTCCCTGGGTCTTGTTCATCGGCTCGTCGATCGTCATGGCCATCGCGGGGGGCGGCTTCTATCGCTCGGCGTGGCGGGCGGCCATGAAAAAGACGACCAACATGGACACGCTCATCTCCATCGGAGCGACCACAGCGTACGTCTTCTCACTCGTCACCTTTCTCCTTCAACTCACGGGACGCATGACTGAGCAACCTCTGTACTTCACGGAAGCCGCGGCCCTCCTGGGCATCATCAGCCTCGGGCATTGGATGGAAGCGCGAGCCACCGCCAAAGCGGGCTCGGCGGTACGTGATCTGCTGGAACTCCAGCCCGAGGAAGCCGAGAAGATCGACCCCCAGGATGCTTCCGGTGATACGACCACCATCTCAAGCGCCGATGTGCAGCAAGGCGATCGCCTGCTCATCAGGCCCGGTTCGCGGATCCCCGTCGATGGCATCGTGGTCGAAGGGCATTCCGAGATCGACGAATCGATCGTCACGGGAGAATCGCTTCCCGTCGTCAAGACTCTGCATGATGAAGTCGTCGCGGGTTCGTTCAACACCACGGGTCGTCTCGTCATCGAGGCGAGCGTCGATGGACGAAACACGACGATCTCGCGCATCGCGGAAATGGTCCAGAAAGCGCAGTCGAGCAAGGCCGACATCCAGCGGCTCGCCGACCAGATCAGTTCTGTGTTCGTGCCAGTGGTGTTGAGCATCGCCCTGGTCACGTTCTTCGGCTGGTGGATCTATGGTGATTTTCCCAAGGGCGTCATCTCGACGGTGACCGTCCTCATCATTTCCTGCCCCTGCGCCCTGGGGCTCGCCACGCCCATGGCGGTCATGGTCGGGGCGGGAGCCGCCAGCAAACGGGGCATCCTCATCAAGTCCGCCATGGCCCTGGAACAGGCGGGCCGCACCACGCACATCGTGTTCGACAAGACGGGGACGCTGACCAAGGGAAGGCCCGAGGTGGTCGAGATTTCCTCATCAGATGGGATGAGCGAAGATGAATTGCTCTCGCTGGCGTCCGCCGTGGAAACATCGAGCGAGCATCCGATCGCGAAGGCCATCGTCAACGCGGCGAGATCGCGAAATCTCTCCTTCACTCCCGCGGTCGACTTCAAGGCCATTCCCGGGGAGGGCGTCGTGGGGATCGTGGATGGACGAGCCGTCAAGATCGTTCGCGATGAAGCCGCGACGTGTCGTATCTTGGTCGATGACCGGCTGGCCGGCACGATCACCGTCGCCGACGAACAGCGCGATGATGCGGCACACGCCATCGCCCGACTGCACGACATGGGATTGAAGGTGACGATGTTGACAGGTGACAAAACCGAAACCGCTCACACGATCGGTGAGGCTCTTGGTCTTGAGCCGTCGAACATTCATGCCCAGGCGACGCCTGAATCCAAGTCGGAATTTCTCGAAGGCCTGCCTCCGGGGGCGGTGATGGTGGGCGACGGGATCAACGACTCTCCGGCCCTGGCCCAGGCGGACCTTGGCATCGCCATGGCAGGCGGCACGAACATCGCCATCGAATCGGCGGACGTGGTGATCCCGGGCGAGCACGTGTGCGCGGTGCCCGAGACGATCCACATCGCGCGCAAGACATTGCGGACGATCAAGCAGAACCTGTTCTTCGCGTTCTTCTACAACGCCACGATGATCCCCGCCGCGGCGATGGGCCTGAGCGACATCACGGTGATTGGGAACGCGTTGAGGCTGAAGGCGCGGCTGGGGAATTCCTCGACGTGTGTAATAGAAGGCGTTGAAGTCCCTCGATCTTGAAGTCTCGAGGATCGACTCCGATTCCAATTGTGTTGCCGGACTCAAGGACTTGTTTTTCAGTTATCAACTGCTCTCGGTACAGGCGATGCATCAGGCCATAAATTGAATCAACCAGTTGACATCACGATTCCTTTGGCGGAGTTCCGGGGGTGGCTCGACGGGAGGGCTCCCTCGATCCACTGATCTGGAACGCATTGCATCTGAAATCGTTTGGGGCAAGCTCATGAACGGTAAAACCATCGAAAGGCCCGAGTTCGTGGTTCGGAATCCGGGGATCCATCTATTATTAGTTCATACTATACAATATGCCGGGTTGCTTTGGCCTCTCTTATGCATCATGATCGTGGAGATGCATGGCTGACGGATCGGGTAAGGGGCAAATTCGAGTGGCTGATAATCAGAAATCGCGACTGGTCATTTACCATAAGAACCATTGTTACGGCCGATACGATCTGGAAGACTCCCGATTCATCATTGGCCGAACGGAAGACGCGTGGCTTCAACTCGAGGGGGACTTCGTTTCACGCCAACACGCCGAGATGTTTCAAGATCCATTCGGCCGTTGGTGGATCCACGATCTGGAAAGCCGAAACGGCCTTCAGGTCAATGGTGAATCCACGAAGCTATCCGTCGTCAATTTCGGGGACGAGATCCGGATCGGGAAATATCGCCTGCTCCTCGAGCACCATGCCATCCCGGGCATCTCGGCATCGGACGCCTCGGAAGTCAAGGTGTTGTCGGACAGCTCCGAGAGTTCCATCGTTCCCCTCAAGACCACATGCCCCCCGACGGTCGATCGATCACTGCTGAAGGCGCTGAACGATTTTTCGCATACCCTGCACGGCGAGGACAATCTCTCGCAGCGTCGCTCGATGCTGTGCGAACTCATGGTTGAATCGATGTTCCGAGGCCAGGCGTCGATGATGATCGATTCTTCCTCGTCCGACCCCCAAATCCTCTGCAAGGCGATCCGATCGGATACCGATGGATCCGACTTGTACATTTCCCGCAAACTGCTGAAGGCGGTTTCCAACTCCGACGAACCGCTGTTGGCCAGCACGGATCCCAGCGCCAGCAACGCGCTCGAATTTTCACAACGCGGAAGCGAACGGCACCTGGCGGCCATCGCATGCCCGGTGTGCGAAATCGGTCGCTCCCGGAAAGTGCTTTACGTGACCTACAAGGAGGAGACCGGGAAGGACGACTGGATCGCGCCGGTCGAGTTGGCGGTCCAGCAATACAGCGCGGACAACGCGGTTCGAGTGGCCTCCGATCAGAAATCGAAACACGAGCGAATCGAGCATGACCTGTCGCGAGCCCACGAGATCCAGCAGCGTCTGTTGCCTCGAGTCGGCCTCATCAAGGGGCTCGATTACTCGATTCATTTTGAGCCTTGTCACTGGATCGGAGGCGACTACGTCGACGTGTTGTTCAACGAAGCCACGAATCGCTGCATGATTCTGATCGCCGATGTGTGTGGCAAAGGGTTGTCGGCGGCACTCGTCGCGGCCAGCCTGCACGCCCTCGTCCAGGGCTCGTATTTGGCCGGCACAAATCTCGTCGGCACGATGAACATCCTCAACCGGCATTTGCGCACGTATTTCGATGCCCGCGCCATTTCGACGGCCGTGGCCATGGACATCGATCTGAACTCCGGGACGATCGACTATGTCAATGCTGGACACCCGGCCCCCATCATCATTCGTCCGGACGGGACAAGGCTGCCGCTCCCATCCCCTCAGCATTATCCACTGGGCATCACGGACGACCCGATTGATTCCGTCTCGTTGCAGATCGATCCCGGTTCCTGGATCGCGATGTTCACCGACGGTCTGATGGATCTTCAGCAATTGAACGGCGATCATCTCGGGTTGAAGGGGGCGGGAACGCTC
>JAPULD010000488.1 GCA_027295365.1 Planctomycetota bacterium | reverse complement strand
AACCGGTGGGGTTGTCGGGAATGCCACGTTGTTTCCAGGCATGCATCGCTTCCAGCATCGCGACCTGGACCATGTCTTCCACGAGATCGATGCGTCGCATGCCAAAAGCACGAGTCATCACCGCGACCAGGTTTGCGTACTCGTGCCGAAAGAAGTGTTCTACCAGTTGGTTGGTCGACTCGGCCATCACCCTTGTTGTCCGACATTGGCGAGTTCACGAACCTCGACCGTACCGCCCGACGTTGGCATCGGGGAGCCCTTGGCCAGTTCGACGGCGGCCACCAGGTCGGGCGCTTCGACCATCGAATATCCGCCGACAAGTTCCCTCGATTGGGCAAACGGTCCATCGGTAACGGACAAATCCGCATTCACCACGGCCCCACCCGGCCTCAAGCCGTCGCCGCCGTCCAGCATCCAGCCCGCCTCAACGCCTTTCTGTATCCAATCCATCCACGTCTGCATTACGTGTTGCATCTGTTCCGGCGAGGCGTGATCCAGACCCACGTGACCACCGCGATAAACCATCATGAACGTTGGCATTTTGCAAATCCCATTATGAAAGTGTTTGCTTTTGCGACTCCACAGGTTGCAGTCAGCCTTCAAAACAATCACAATTACCAGTTCGAGTAGACGACAAGATACCTGCGAAGATGCATCAGCGGCCTTATGAAATACTTCCAAAGACCGCTGAAGCATCTCGTTCAAATGCACTGACACGCCACGTCAATTCTTGTTCGCAAGCATCTTCTTGGTTTCGTCCTGGCTCTGTTCCGCATGCTTGTGAATCAGTTCGACTGTAGTCGGGTCATTGGCGGTGACCAGCGCAATGTGTCCGAAAGCGGTCATGATCTTCTCCTGCCTGACACCGGCTTGCATCAGCTTGCCAAAAGACTCGCAGTGGCCGCACAAGTCCACCGATTCGCCCCTGGTCGCAAGTTGTCGTCCGTTCTCTTGCATCTTGGTACAGACCGCTTCAAATGTTTTTCTGTGCTCTTCGGGAATGCTCGTCACCATCAACATGCCGTCCTTGATTTTGTGGGTTTCCCACTTCATCGACGTCATCAACTCGGGGTATTCGGTCATCGGCTTGCACATGCCACACGCCGCCGCATCGAACCAACCCGCCTTCTTCTTGGCATCTTGATCCCCCGCCCAAACGAGCGTGCACGCACCAAATCCTACGACCAATACTGCCAACAATGCTACGTTCTTCATGACTGTCTCCTTTGAAATTGGACCGATTCCTGATGAAAAGCCGATTTTCGGCGAAACTTCCAGAAACCCTCACTGGGTTACCGACCTTTACGAACTACATGAGCGCCGCCCTCAAATGGACGTTGCACCGAGCGTGATTGGTTAGCCCTCGAACAAGGAAAAGAATCTGTCCATCCAAGGATGGCCGATGCAGATTCACAGAGTCCACAGGAAAACCAGGCACGCGAATTCAGAGCAGTTTTGATTGGGGCGCGAGGCCTATTGGCCGAAGTTCGCGAATTCGCGCACTTCGATATTTCCGCCACCGGCCAGTGTGATGGTTTGCTTGGCCAACTCGCACGCCGCGGGCAAATCGGAAGCTTCCACAATGGTGTAGCCGCCAACAAGGTCCTTCGACTCGGCGAATGGGCCGTCAATCACGGATAAATCTGGTTGGACCACCGCACCCTTTCCGCTGAGCGGACTTCCCGGGTCCAGCAACCATCCTTCTTCCGTCCCATTCTTGACCCACTCCATCCAGGCCTTCATTCCGGCCTCCATTTGTTCGGGGGTCATTTCCTGACGATTTTCGCAGCCGCCGCGCTGCAAGAACATGAATTTGGCCATGGTATGAATCCTTTCACAAGGTCTTGAAGTGTACAATTTCAACGATTCGAACACAAGTCTGACGAACGACGGACCGGCGAGGGGACAAAAATATTGCGAATCTTTCATATGTCGATTCGAGGCCAGGATTCCGAGCTTGGGTGACGACACTTGCTGATTTCTTCCGTGGCTCTCTTATGGTTAAGCCTCGGAGTAGGTCTGGGGAAAGCCGACCATTTCGGTGACCGACATCTCGCCTCGTGAATCTTCGGGCCTTTGATACCCGCCCGGCACGCCTTGGGGGGACAGCACCATCTGCCACACCTGGTATTTTCGCGATCGCGTCGCCCCGGCGCACGTGAGCAGGTAATACGTCCACATCCGGTAGAAACGCTCGTCGTATCGACCACCCTTCAGGCTCGACCAGTGGCGCGTGAAGTTGGCGTGCCACGCCATGAGCGTGCGGTCGTAGTCGCTGCCGAAGTTCTCCAGATCTTCGGTGACGAGCAGGCCATCCAGCGCGTGGCCGATCTGGGCGAGCGAAGGGAAGACCCCGCCCGGGAAGATGCGCCGCGACAACCACAACACTTCAGTGTCACTCAGATTTGGCCAGCTCCGTTTGGTGGCCAGAAAATGCAGCAGGCACAGGCCGTCCCGGCCGAGGCATCGCCGAACCATCAGCATGAAGGCGCGATAGTTCTTGGGACCCACGTGTTCGAGCATGCCGATCGACGCGATGCGATCGAAGTGTTCATCTACTTCGCGATAGTCCTGCAACCGTATTTCCACCGGCAGCAGTTTGCAGAGGCGGCGGGAGTATTCGGCCTGCTCGCTCGACAAGGTGATGCCGACGACGCGACATCCATAATGCTCCGCCGCGAATTTCACGAAGCTTCCCCAGCCACTGCCTACGTCCAGCACGCGCATGCCGGGCTCAAGGCCGAGTTTCTTGCAGACGAGATCAAGCTTGGCCTCCTGCGCCTGGTTCAGCGTCGTCGCATGTTTCCAGTACCCGCACGAATAGGTCATGCGGGCGTCCAGCATGGACTCGTAGAGCTCGTTGCCAATGTCGTAGTGACGATGGATGTTTTCGCGCGATCGCCAGAGATTCTGCCGATTCAACAGCCTTTCAAGCAGGTAACGCGTCATCGTAATGGGCTGAAAGCGGAACTGGCTCGGCACATCCGCTCTCAGGGCGCGGTCGAACAGGCAATCGATCGACGGGCAATCCCACCAGCCATCGACGTAGGCATCGCCAAGTCCAATCAGCCCGGTGCGTGCGACGCGACGATAGAGACGCTCGTCATGCACATCGAGGTCCCAGGGGCGGTTGCCCCCGACGTGCACATCGATCTCGTGAAGCAAGAAAAGCAGACGCTGCTTGCCGTTCATGAGATTGTCCTTCCGAAATTCAACGGCTGGCCTGATCGGGCGTGTTGCCAGCGAGGCGTGGCTTTCTAACCCTGTGAAACCCCCGGACCGCATCGTTTGTTCAGAAAACTTGTGCCGATCGATTCTTCCCTTCGCCCGGCTCAACGACGAAGGAATCCAACCCCAAGTGTAACTCTCCCTTGAGGAAACCCAAATTCCAGTCGTTTGTTTGTATTTGGAAACGATGGTGATGGGGCGGGGGCGTGGATGATGGGCTGTGAGTGTAGGGTCCGCTGAGTGTAATGAAGGGCAACATCGGTAATGCCGGATCATCCGAAGTCGGCATGCTCAGTTATCACGGATTCTTCTTGCGTCAGAACCGGCATGAGCTAAGGTGAAGGAAGAATCTAGGACTTTTTCGATGCTTCATTCCACTCGCTTTCCAGCCCTCGGGCCCGAAACAACAAGGGGATTCACAATGCTCCGGCAGACATTACGCGCCCACGCACGACTTGCTCTCATCACCTGTATTCTCGGCCTGCTCTCTCGCCCCGGAGTCGCTCAGACGACCTGGCATGTCGATGATGACGCGTGTCCCGGACCCGGTGACGGTTCGATCGGCTCTCCCTTCTGCTCGATTCAAGACGCGATCGATGCGGCGGCCCTCAGCGGCGACGAAATCATCGTCGACCCTGGCTTCTACCTGGAAGCGATCAACCCGAACGGCAAGGCGGTCGACCTGCACAGTTCGAGCGGTGCCGCGGTCACGTTCATCAATTCTGTCGATCTGTCCAGCACGGTGATCACGTGCACCAGCAATGAAGGGCCCGACACGATCATTTCGGGATTCACGCTGATTGGGGGGAATGTAACGCTGACCACGCTCAACGGGGGGGGGCTTCGCTGCGATGGATCGAGCCCGACGATCAACGATTGTGTTTTCTGGTTCAACTTCGCCGTTCAAGGGGGCGGCATGCATCTCACCGGAGGAGCCCCGGCCTTTACAGATTGCACGATCAAGGATTGCAACGCCACGGGTTCCGGTTCCGGTGTGTACATCGCGAACGGAGCTCCGACCTTCACGAATTGCACGATCGGCCCAAACACCAACCCGGGTCTGGGCGCCGGCGTGTACGTCGCGGGAGGCACCCCGACTTTTACCGGCGGTTCCTTCACACTCAACATCGCTCAAGTGACGGGCGGTGGCCTGTACAACGAATCCGGCGATGTCACGCTCCTTGGCTGTTCGTTCTCGAGGAACGATGCGGCTGCCGGGGGGGGCGGGGCGGTCTACATGACGAATGGCGCTATTCTGACGGCCGACCAGTGTACGTTCCTCGACAACCAGGCCAACAACAGTGGGGGAGCTATTTCTGGCACCAACAGCACCTTCAATTTAACGGATTGCACATTCGATCAAAACAGCGCGGCGAGCGGCGGTGCTATCAATTGTGCCAACGGCCTCGGAAGCCTGGTCGATTGCGACTTCACGGACAATCAAGCAATCAACGCCGGGGGGGCCCTCGTGCATTTCAACACCGACTTTGACATCACCCGATGCACGTTTACACGGAACAAGGTGACGGACGTCAACGGCCGGGGCGGGGCCATGCACAACACGACCTTCAGCGACCCTACGATCACCGAGTGCACGTTCACTGAGAATCGGGGGGATTTCTCGGGATTCGTGGTCGGAAACGGCGGGGCTCTCTACAACACCTTCGGCAGCGCTCCCATGCTGCGCGACGTCGAGTTTCGCGACAACGCGGCCTCCTTCGGGGGGGCGATCTTTAACGCCAACGCCGACAGCGCCGACATCCCGCCGGTCTATGTCAACTGCACCTTCATCGGCAATGTCGCCCGGAACCAGGCCATCGCCTATGGTGCCGCCATCTTTAATTTCGGCAGCGGGGGCAGCAGTCCGCGGATCATCAATTCGACGTTCATCGACAATATCGTGTCCTCGCGGGAAGCGCCAAAGGACCCCGAAGACGTCACGGGTGGTGCGCTGTGGAACGGGGCTGACAGTTTCCCGATCCTGGCCAATTGCATCCTCTGGGCCAATGGCCCCGACCAGATCTTCAACGACGGTTCGACGCCCACCGTGACCTACAGCGATGTCCAAGATGGACATGCCGGGATCGGCAACATCGACCTCGACCCGCAGTTCATCGATGCGCCAGGGGGCAATGTGCGATTGAACGCGACGTCGCCCTGCATCGATGCGGGTGACAGTACCCAGGCGGATTTGAGTGGCGTGACGCAGGATCTCGATGGCAACCCCAGGTTTCTTGACGATCCGGACACGCCCGATACGGGACTCCCGGACGGGGGCGGTCTCGTGATCGACATGGGCGCGTACGAGAATCAGGATCCGCCATGCCCGTCCGACTCGGACGGCGACCTTCAAGTCAACGTGGATGATTTACTGGGCCTTCTGGCGAGTTGGGGATCTTGTCCGGCCCCGTGCCCGACCGATTCGAATGGCGATGAAATCGTCGATGTGTATGACTTGCTGGACCTTCTCGCGAATTGGGGTCCCTGCGAATGAGTCGAGACCCTCATCAATGCAGCGAGTTGAGCTTCCGAACGAAGGTGCACCAACGTCCGCACAACGGACCCTACGAATAAAAGTGGGGGGGGTCAGTGCACCAACACGTCGCTTACGATCGTGATGGTCATCGTTTCCCCATCTCGATTAACTACCAGCTCCACCAACTCGGATCCGACCTTTGGCTTGTATTCAAGATGATCGCAACCACGTTCGGCGATGGGGGTGCCGTCGATGGAGAGGATCTCATCGTCCACACGCAAATCCGAATCGGCCGCGGGAGTGTTCTCGAAGATTCTTCTCACGATCAGGTGATCGTCACGAGGGGCCACGGCGAACCCCGTCCCGTACAAGGATGGAAACTCGATGGGGGTGTCCAAGGCGGTCTCTGAGGAAGCATCCGGGGGCTCGAATCGCACTCGATGGTTCACCTGATCGAACGTCACGATGAAGTCGCGCAGAATGACCTGGCCGACAAGGTTCACGCTGACGGAATTGTTGATGATGGGACGATGCAGCGTCAGTGGGCCCAGGGTCATGTCGCCATCGAGGCGGGCGGTGTTAACGATGAACAGGCCATTGAGCCTCATTCTTGCGCCCGTCGGACGAGGGGGGCTCTCGAACTCAAATCGAGCAAGCTTCTTGAGGGTTAGACTTCGGCTGGATCCCGTGTCGATCAGAACCGTGAAGTCCTGCGAATTGATCGAAGCCCTGATATATGGGCGATCTCCCTTGCTCGTCGGGACCACCCCCTGGAGTTTCAGCTCTTCATCACTGAAGCCCCCCATCCCAACTCGAATTTCCTGATTCGGATAGTCGTACGTCAGCAGAGCCCCTTTGAAGACGCCATACGCAAGAATGCCTTCGATCTCGATCCCCAGAGCGCGGCTGATGTGATCGATATCCTGCACCTTGCAGGGAATGCGACCTTTCGCGCTGAAACGATCGAGCTGGATCGACGTGATGCGTTTGGAGATGCCTCCTGCCGCCTTGGCAACATGAGGCGAAATGATGGTCGTGCCGGCCCCCGTGTCGAGCATCATGGGAAAAGGCCCGGCGTCGTTGATCATGGCCTGGACGATGAAATAGTCGCCGCAGGTCTGGGTCGGGATGACAAAAACACCGGAGGGGTCGGCATCGTGAACGGAACTCAGGCTGGTAGTGATGGACGCCGGGAAAGAGCATCCCCTCACGATCAGAATCACAAGTACGACACCCACGCTGATCCGGATGAAGTGTTTCATATGGCAACCGTGCTGAATCGGATGGAATCAAGGGGAAGAACGGTTCAAACCATCATTTGGAAGCCATGAGCCCAGATTTCACGCCAGAGTCGAGATCCGGGAGAATGACCCCCTATTTAACATAACATGCATTATAGGACCTTGGATTTGTATACGCTACATTCTGCTCAGACGTTCGGGGCTCGAATCAGCTTCTTCTTCGACATCTCGAAGCATTTTCGAATCATCCACGATCGCGTAACGCCAAGATCTTTGGCGACAGCGTTCATTTTGATACGCATCTCTTTGCCAACCCGGATCGTCAGTATTTCGTCCCTCGGACTTGCCATGGTCCCTCCCTTTGCTTTCCCATCTCTGTACTCGTCTGTTTCTACCCATCACTTCAACTTCTCTCCTTTGTCGTAGTCAGTTCGTACCTCTGTTATGCAACCACCTTCTGGAGTTCACCATCCCATGGAATTCATCCGTGAAGACGATCGTTTTGTAATTTCCTTCTCACTAGCCGAGCTCTCTAATCTTCAGCGTCTAATCTCACTACATCCTTCGAGTTATGCAATTTCACTTTAGCTGGTCCTGTAATTACCATATTGATGAATGTCTTGAAGGGTTCTTTTTTTATGCTACCAAGGAACTCTTCAATCGTCCTACATGCTATGTCAAGTGCCCAGGTAGCTGCAATCCCGTCTTGTAAAAGCGCTATCCAGTTGATCAACTCTTTTGACTCCAGGTCTACTCGTTTTATGAGGTTGTTTGACATTAATTTCTTCAACAAATCTTTGTGACTATGTTTTGGGATTCCTTCATCATCCATTTTCATTGTTATTGGTTTTAGATGAATGATGGCATTTCTCAAGTCGATTAGGGTAACCATATCCGCATATGATTTTTTCCCCTTGTCGTAGTGTGCTAGCGTCAGTAACCTTTTCCCTACGACATATTTTTTGAGTAATGATGCTCTGCTCCACTCTAAATCGTCCATGACTTCTATAAAAAGATACTCGTTCTCGAAGTCTACTGCCTTACTCCAATTCTCAACTGATGACTTTACAAATTCATGTACCTCGTTAATGAACGTTTCAAGTGCACACACCGCGAATATAATTGCTATGACTGCCTCTGGACTGTCACTACTCGCTTCCTTCTCTACTATATTTAGAAGATAGTTTGTTTGGCTTCTGGATATCATATGCTGCATTCTCAGAATCCTTGTCTTTACACATTCTACGTCTGAGTGTTTCACCTGCCACTATGATAATCTCTGCTCACATTCTAGATTATATTAAGACACTCGTGATGTATTTTGATGCTCTTATTCTATTGTATTCGTGTCACCGAGCAGGGCCGCACTTCGTTGCGGCTTCCCGCAAAAGTTCATGTCAGTTATCAATCTGCCATTGCGTATCTTTTTAATGATATTTCATCGATCGCATGGGTAGCCGAACCGTGTAAATCTGGAAATAGTGTCAATTGGTTGATATTCATTCTATTTAATGAAGCCAAGCATGCTTCCCGATCTTTCGATGGTACTTTTACTTTCAACAAGATTCCTTGGTTTGAATCTTCAAAATGTTTTTTCACCCAATCTTCCATCTCCACTCCTACTGGCATCCTCAGAAAATGTCCCGCTTGATTGACTAGCCTCGGATTCTCGTCCGTTTCAGGTGAATACCATTCCGGATTCGGATCAAGATTATTCTCAATGCCTTTCGCGTGCTCTTTTCTTATGTTATCGATTGAATCCATATGTAGCCCATAAACCATTCTACTTCTTGCTTTGCTTTCCGGTTTCATTGCATAGTACAAGGCTACATACGGTGAAGCCGTCCAATCCAAAAGGGGAGTTGGTAACCCGTAATGTTGACCCAGTGACCACCACTCATTTACATCAACTATTTCCTTTGGATTTGGACCCCTCCTTCCTCTTGAAGCTTTCTTGAATCTATCCAATAAACGGTTTGCCGTATTCTTATTTGGCTTTCTTCCTATTTTAATCATCATTCTGTCAAAACTTGATTCTAAGCCCCAATTTGGATCTGCGTGTCCCCTCCATGTGTACCCTGTATATTCTCCTAAATCTCGTGATATGAGTTTAGCAAAATGTCTCCAGGACGACAGTGTATACTGAATTACACCCGCAGCTGTATTTTCCTTGCTTATCTCTTTTCCTCTTGGCATCTATGTACTCCAGCAATAGCTCGTTTGTGTCTATAGTCTCTACCATATCAATTCTACAGCTAATATGTATAAAAATTGGTTATTGCTGGACGGGCCGCACTTCGTTGAGGCCCTCGTCTCAGAGTGCGTCCATGTTTACCGCGTATATCGGATCAAGCCGCGTGAGTACTTGCTTGGCAGTCTCGCTTGAACGTGCAGGGTTCGTGCCTGGCTTGCGGGATGATGTTCAGATCGCCCATGCGGGACCAGAGGCGTTGATGACCGATCCGGATGTGTTTGCCTGACAATGCAGATTAGATTTCAATTCCCCAGGCTGTGCAAGAGCAATAGCTCATTGCCTTCAGAGCGTGATCAGCACGCCGTTTCAGTACTCACGCTACAGACTGAAGATCACCACGATGATCAGGATCATCGTACCCAGAATTGCCAGGAGATTGGCCATGTTGTTGCAATCTTGTCGCTGACTCATATCCACTGCCTCAATCGAAAAGTCAACATCGTTGTTGGCATGTTCGATCGGGCATGGATCGAGAATTCGTAGCAAGTGAATGATTCGGCTGATCAGATCCGGTCCATGACTTGAATCACGGCAAACACAGGGCGAAACGAGCAGTTGTGCGGCATGATCCTGATCTGAATATGATTCACACCCCAACAACGTCCCATATTCAGCAGGGGGCTCGCTTGGGGAATCGCCTCATGAAGCATTCAGTTTCATCAAATGAGTCATTCGCTGTTTCGATCGTAGGGGATGATCCGTTCCCATTCGTCCGCGGCGGCTCGGGCCACGACTGCGACGACGGGTTCCGTGTCACTCATGTTGAACACCTCATGCGGCACGCCCGGCTTGATGTAGATGAAGTCCCCCGCTTTGTTCTCCAGCGATTGACGAAGACCGGGGCCGAATTCATGCCGCACATTGCCTTCGAGGATATACAGCATGAGGTCGAACCCGTCGTGGATGTGGGCCTTGGCGACGCCCCCGGGCGGGATGGTCGCGACGTTCATGGATAGCTGCGTGGAGCCGACATTCTGCTTGCACATGCCGGCTCGATAATGAATGCCATTCCAGTCGCGGCAGTTTTCGTGGGCCTTGATGGTCAACAGCCCATCGTGATCCTCGACATTGTCGGTTCGGACGTCGCTGCCCTTGAGTTCATCGCTCATCGATCATGCTCCTTCGCGCCGGGCGTGAAATGCCGACGATCAGGAGCATTGTATCGAGGCCACAAGGACTTTGGATCATGAATCTTTTTCGAGTGACATGAGGGCCTGCTCCCAGGCTTCCATTCGTTTGGCAGTCGTGTCACTCTTTTCGATCAGGGTCTTCAACGCGTCGATATGAGCGGTGTCCAAAGCGTCATCACGATTCGTTTTAATGTGAGGCTCCACCCCCACGCCCTCCCAGTTGGTCTTGGTGATGGGGTTGACGGCTCTTGCATAAGGCACACTCATGTAGAACTGATCGTTGATCACGGCCGTCCTGATGGGGTGAGCCCCCCCGCCCGTCTGCTCGCCCACGATCGTCGCACGTTCGAGATTTCGCAGGTTGTAGGTGAATTCCTCCGCCGCGGAAAAGGTGCGGCTGCTGGTCAGCACGTAGACGGGTTTGACTTCGC
>JAPULD010000487.1 GCA_027295365.1 Planctomycetota bacterium | reverse complement strand
CACGACTCAGGGGCCTCCGGGTTGCCAAAATCAAGATCGGCACAGCCGAAGGATTCCCCAATTCCCCGAAAATCAATGCGACATTGGCTCTGACTTCGGGATTATCGCCAAGCAGCATATTCGCCAAGGGCGAGAGATCGACTTCCTTGTGACATCGTTCCATCGCGTAGATCGCCGCAGCCCTGACAGAATCCGAATGATCATTCAGAAGTGGCTCCAGATGGCTCGCCACTTCAAAAATCTGCTGTTTGCCGACCGTCATCGCCGCGACGAAACGCACTCCACGATTCTCGTCAGTAAGCCCCTGCAATACCGCCGGAACAAGAACTCGAGGATTCCCGTGCAAAGCCTCGATTGCATTCGCTCTCAGGAGGGGATTCTCCGAGTCCATCGCCTGCAGGAGGATTTCCAGGGCCGCATCACGCGAAACGGTCAGGTTGGTGGACCCATGCACCGGTTGATAGTGCCTCAATTCAGGGTTTCGCAGATCACTGGCCAGGACTGAATTTGACTTACTGCTCCAGGTCGCAGGTTCTGTCGAAGGATCATTCTGGCATCCCATGAATAATCCACACAGTAATCCGAACCCAATCCAGTTACGTCCATGCATTCAGATCATCTCCGGCCAAGCCTTCGTGAGAAGGTCATTGCAGTGATACTCAGCGTCAGCCCCAGGCATATCCATCCCCACATATCCCCGAGCGAACCGTACAAGGTCCTTCGAGAATCCAGTTGAACGTCTGCCAGGAGGCTGCCTTCTATACGACCGTCTCCGTATCGACCTTCACCAATTGTCCGTGCCACATTTCCCGAAGAATCGATGAGCATGGACAAGCCAGTATTGACAATTCTGACCATTGGAAGGCGATTCTCAATACATCGAAACCGGGCAATTTGAGCATGCTGTATACGACCCTCGCTGGAACCCCCGTACCAGCCATCGTTGCTGAGATTGACAAACAAATCCGCTTTTTTGCCCCCCTCACGCCAGACCATTTGTCGGCAGAGGCTTGCCACCGTGTCCTCAAAGCAGATCGGGGCGGCCATCGAAATCTTCTGGTCTTGCCAAGCAAGATCGAGCAATCGTAGTTCGTCACTACTATCCAGCGAAAAGGTCATTCCCTGGGCTCCAAGGCTCAACAATTGTTTCTCCAGCCATGGCCAGGCGGAGATATAAGGCATTGTCTCGCCAAAGGGAGTCAATACTTTCTTGTCATACCTCTGATACGGAGGCTCCCCATCGATGAGATAGACCGAGTTGTAATTCTCGTCCCAGGCAAACCTCTGATCCTCGACCCTCAAGTTGAGATACACGGGGCTGCCGACAAGAAAAGGCACCTTCAGCTCATTCCGCAATCCGACGATGCTTCTCGAAAAGAAGTCCTGCGGAAAATAGCCCCCCTCCTCCAGGAAAGCAATTTCCTCTGGCTCAAGACCAAACCCGGGAAGCATGGTCTCGGGCCACGCGATCAAGTCTGGAAGCGTCTCCAGGGAATCGATTCGTTCCCTTGTCATCTGGATGAAATGTCTGAAGTCACGCACTTGAGCCTCGTGCGTCCATCTGATCTTGTTGTCCTGAGGCAAGTTCGTCTGGATGACGAATATTGATGGCCCTGGTCTCAAGACTTTATCCTGACTTGTTCGCCACACTCCATAGACGATGTTCAGCGTAAAGACCGTCGCCACAAAGACCACAAGTTTCACGACCTGCGCTTTGGGAATCAGGCCTCTTCGCCAACGCCAGACATCCACCAACACCCCGGAGCCCAGCGCGACGATGAAGCTTACGAAATACGCCCCAAGCAGATCCGCCGATTGAGCCTGCACTGACCATTCGATGGTCGGATGGGCCAGAAGAAACCATGGGTATCCGTTCCATATGACACTGCCCTTGAGACATTCCAATCCCACCCACAAAAGAGGCAGGAGAAACGTCATGGGTAGTTTCGCCACCCATGGATTTCGTGGGAGACGCCTGATGAGCCAGACGAAGATCAAGGGGTAGATCGAGAGGTACAGGGCATACGCGGGATAGCCCGCAATCGTCACACTGATCATCCACCGCCCCATCCACAACCACATGAGAAACTGCGTGCCGAAGGTGAGCATGAGAGCCCTTTTCGTCGAGGACGCCTGCAAAGCCATCCATGCGAGCGGCGCGATGGCGACCAGGATCAGCGGCCATAGAAAATAGGGTGGAAACGCAAGCAGGAAGAACGCCCCATGAAGCGAGACAAGGACCAGCGATTGCCAGAAGGCATGTGGTTTTACGTTGGTGTCGAGTGATGAATCGTTCACGTTGATGCAAGTCCCAGTGGGTTCAGTCATCTCGGACTCGATCCCTCAGGTCCATCGGATCGCCTCAATAATATGGATCACTTCCCGGCGTAATCGACAATGCTGCTGATTTCGCTGCGAAGTTCGTTGCGATGCACGACTCGATCGATAAATCCTCGATCGCGCAGGAATTCGGAGCGCTGAAAACCATCGGGCAGGCTTTGCTTGATCGTCTGTTGGATCACGCGGGGGCCGGCGAATCCGATCAACGCCTTTGGCTCCGCAAGGATGATGTCGCCCAGCATGGCAAAACTCGCCGTCACGCCTCCCGTGGTCGGATCGGTCAGGACCGAGATGAACAA
>JAPULD010000486.1 GCA_027295365.1 Planctomycetota bacterium | reverse complement strand
AGACGGATTCGATCAACGATCGGTTTCGATGCTTCACGAGTCTCGATGGCCGGCTATGACTCGTTCAATCGCCGCGCAGGCCGCTCCGGCTCCGTCTTCAGCACTGATTCGCAGCGCACACGCCTCGACGTGATCCTTGATACTCGAACTCTCCAGGATTCTCCGGAGTCCGCGTTCGATTTTCCGAACGGTCAACCTCCTGCGAGACACCGAGCCCCCGAGTTCCAACCGAGTCACGCGCAACGCATTGTCAAATTGATCGTGCGAGAACGGGACGATCAACTGTGGGCATCCGGCCCTCAATGCCTGGGACATGGTTCCGATTCCACCCATGTGCACGACGGCACATGAGGCCTCGAAGAGTCGAGTGAACGACGTCGACCGTACGGCGAGCACATCGCGCGAAACATCCTCCGGAGGCGCCGCGTCGGCGAAAACTAGCACCGCACGTCGATCCAGGGCCCGGACGGCCTGGGCCGCGTGTTCGTAGAACGGACCGGCGGCATGGCCTCCCGAACTCCCCAGCGTGCACACCACGGGAGGCGGACCCGCCTCCAGGAATGCTTCCACCTTGTCCCGGTCCGGATCGCCCCCAAAGTCTTCATCATGGAACGGAAATCCACAGATCGTCGTGTGCTGAGGCCAGTCGGGCTGCGCCTCGGCGAACGCGCCGGAAAAGAGTGCGACGTTCCCGTGGGGCGAGAACTGTCCCTCCCACATGGGATCCTGATCCGCGTTCAAACCGAGTTCCTTGCGGAAGGATCGCATCGGTTCGCTCCACTTCCTCGCCATTCGTTTGAGACCACCCATCACAAAGCCGGTCACTCGGGGACCGAGCCATCGCAGCTTCGCCAGGCTTGGCAAGGGGGCCAACGCCGGCGGATCCCACGCGGAGCAGAACACCATCGGGCTGAGCACCGAGGCCATCCAGGGCAGGCCGGTGCGCTCGCCGAGAATCGGCGCCGCATACGTCAGCACGTGCGAGACGAGGAGATCGGCTTGATCGCAGGCCGATTCCAGGTCGTGGTAGCTTTCGCGCAGGCATGGAGCGAGAATCTCGCGCACGATGACTTCCGTGCCACGTCTTGGATCCATGACCCGCCTGAACATGTCGGCATCGCCCAGGTCGATGTCGGGGCGAACCGGCGCGAACTCCAGTCCGGCGGATTCAGCCAGATCGCGGTACACTGCCGGGGCGGCAAGAACGACTTCATGACCTGATGAACGAAGCCGCCGACCGATCGAAAGATAGGGCAGCACATCGCCATACGAACCGAATGTCGTCAGAACGATTCGCGCTGGTCGCGACATGCTCAATCCTCATCCGTGGTTGGGGCGTCGTATCTTGATCCAAATCACACCGGTAGCTTTGCCAGCTTGACGCTCGAAAGCCGACTTCTCCCATTGGGACTTCGTCCGGCTTTATCGCCGATCTTTCCAACCATGAGTGTAACGCCCAGTCCCGGAAACCCAATGTGCGGTTGCGAGCAATGTGGCCCCGTCCATTGCATTTTGTAGTACCTCTGTTTCCAGGATGACCATTTTGACAAAACTCAAGAAGGAAATGGTTGAACGATTTGATCAGTCCTTGACACGGTACGATTTTTATACAACCATATGGTTGTGAATACTCTCGACGCCACTTTTGCCGCCTTGGCCGACCCCACTCGCCGGGCCATTCTCTTTCATCTCGGGAAAGCCCCCGCCACCGTGGGCATGTTGGCCGCCCCCTTCAAGATCACGCAGCAGGCCATCTCCAAGCACATTGCCGTCCTGAAACGAGCCAAGCTGCTTCGTCAGGAAAAAGACGGCCGGCTTCACCGCTGCATTCTTGATCCCGCCCCCCTGGACGAGGCCACCGCCTGGATCGAGGAACATCGAATCCTCTGGAATGACCGTTTCGACCGACTCGACACACTTCTCAGGATATCAAACGGGAAGTAGAACCCATGGACAATGACGCATCGCACTCGCCTTCTTACATGCTCAGTCTCGCCCGCACTTTCGCCGCTCCGATCGAGGAGGTGTTCGGCGCCTTTACCGACCCGGCGCTGCTCGCGCAGTGGTGGGCTCCGCGCGGTTATCTCACGCCCATCGCAAACCTTGATGTGAGGGTCGGAGGCGAGTATCGAATCGGAATGCACGCCGAGGAAACCCCCGACGAGCTGATGTTCATCCATGGCACGTACCGCGAAGTGAACCCGCCCAACCGTCTGGTGTTCACCTATGTCTGGGAACCTGATGGCGCGGGCGCGCGCTGGGTGGATATGGGAGTCGCTGACCACGTCACCCTCGTCATCATCGAATTTCATTCACTCGGCGCATCCACACGAGTGAAACTCGAACACGACCGATTTCCGAACACTGAATCACGGGATGCGCATATTGGAGGCTGGACAAGTTGCCTCGATTGCTTTGAAGATTTTCTGCACCAATCAAACTCCTCTCCGAAAATGGAAGAGCTCCCATGAAGATTCGCACGCAGGCCACCACAGGCCGATACGTCCTTGCCGTCATTTCTTATTTCGTCATCACCATGGCCATCGCCTATCCCTGGCACATGATCTGGTTCCATGACGAGTATGTTCAGATGAAGGCCTTCACTCGCGCAGAGCCGATCATCCCTCTCGGCATGCTGGCGATACTGATCCAGGGCGTGGTCATGGCCTATTTCTACCCCTTGTTTTACCGAGGTGGCCGACCTCTGATTCAAGGCATCAAGTTCGGACTTCTCATCGGGTTGATGGTGTACAGCGTCATGGGTTTCGCAACCGCCGCGAAGATGGACATCAATCCCATCCCGACGTTCCTTGCCTATCACACGGTGTTTCAAGCTCTGCAGTTCATCGCGACCGGTGCAGCCATCGGGATCATCTTCGGTGACCTTGGGCGCGAGCCCGAAGAAATCGTCGAGGCAATTGCGACATGAGTACCCAAGAGCCGCCAACGGAGTTCTTCTGGAATGTCGCCAAGCCCTTCCTCAAGGCACGAACCGTCAAGAAGGCAACCATGATGGGTTTCCCTTGCCTGCGAGTGCAAGGTGAATTTTTCGCATCCTGCGATCACCGTAATGGCGATCTGATCGCCAAGCTCCCTCGGGATCGCGTCTCGGCATTGATTGAATCCGGCCAAGGACATCCCTTCTCCCCGGCGGGTCGGGTTTTTCGGGAATGGGTGCTTGTAAGCGACCGCAGCGAGAAGACCTGGGAAAGCCTCATGACCGAAGCCAAAGCATTCGTCCTGTCCCAGCGAAAATAATGACCCGGAATCTCCCGGCTCGATAACTAGCCTCGGTTGAAATGAGGGAAAGAAAGCTGGACTGGTAGGGTTCTTGAAGCCCACCTTATCGCCGGGTGCTGTCGATCAGCATCTGCTTGAACCAGCCGCCCTCGACGGCGTCGTTTTCGTACCAGAATTCCATCGTAAAATGATCCTTGTCGACGCGTTTCTCGACGATGCGGTACTTCACATCGCGCATGTTCATGTGCGGCATGTCCTGCGAACCGTTCCAGGTGATCGTGCCGTCTTCATCCTTGGTCCCGGTCGCCAGGGACCAGCCGGTGCCGAAGCTGCTGGCGTAGAACATGATGTACTGCTCGCGGAAATTGTCGTAGCCCCCCAGGTTGATGTCCTCGATGGCCATGCCCATCGCTTCATACGAACTGCTCGTCTTGAGGAAATGCTTATCCAGCACCCACTCCGAAGACGAAGTGCCCTCGAAGGTCATCGGATCGGCGCCGGGCTGCTCATACAGCGTGTAGACGTTTTTCCAATCGCCCACGAGGTCGTCGAAGTGGCGGTGGTTCTCGCCCGGCTGCAGGACGGACATATCGGGCATGGCCGGCGGATCCTGGGAAACCACGACCGAGGTGATGGCCGCCGTGACTGAGACGAGCACGACGGAAGACAGTAAGTGTCGCATACGCATGGGAGTCCTTTCAGAAGTCGAATTCGCGGGCCGGGTCGATTCGTGTTTCGTGATACAGGCGAAGTTACCGGGCCAAAGTCGAGCGATCATAGTGTACCTCATCGGGAAGATGCCCAGCTTCCTTGGATCGGATGACTGGTTCGAATCTACGAGATCGATGCAAATGTATTAATGGCCGGGCATCCGGGGGGGGTCAGGGCAGAGCGATCTCGACCACGAGCGGGGCATGGTCGGAGCCACAGGGTTCGCCCAAGCGGCAGTCCACGACGTGAACATCGGGGCTGACCAGACAATGGTCAATCGGCACTCTCAACACGTAATAGCTGTCCATGGGGAACGAGGGCAGGACGCCAAAGCCTTGACGCACATTGACCAGCCCCGAGGACTGGATCAACGACTCATAGTGCACCGACCACATCGAGAGATTCAGATCCCCGATGAGGAATTTCGGCTCGGGAAGTTCCGCCATGAATCGGGCGACGTTCTGGAGTTGGGTGTTGCGCGAGTTATATCCATACGCACCGGCGGGTGGCCAGGGATGGGTCACCACGAAGTGGAGTGGTGAGCCATTGATCCGCATGATGCCACTGATCGAGATCGTGTTGGGGTCGCCGAAGGCTTGGGTTTCCATCTGCTCCAACGGATGCTTGCTGAAGATGGCCAGCCCCCGCAGCGCGCCGCCCGGCACGTG
>JAPULD010000485.1 GCA_027295365.1 Planctomycetota bacterium | reverse complement strand
AAATCGCCAACCATGAATGGAAGACCAATTACGACATCAATGCGTCCGACCCGATCGTCATCGGCAACCGCATCTTCATCTCCTCGGGCCAGAACCGAGGCTGCGCCATGCTCGAAATGACCGACGATGGATTGCAGGTCGTCTGGGAAAACAAATCCATGAGCACCAAGATGACCGGCTGCGTGCTCTGGGACGACCATCTTTATGGCTTCGACGATTCCATCCTCAAATGCCTCGATCTGGATGGCAACGAGAAATGGCTGCAACGAGGTCTGGGCATGGGCACGTTGATGATCGCCAAAGGGCGGCTCATCGTCGTCTCTGCCAAGGGCGAGCTGATCATCGCCGATGCCTCGCCGGGCGGGTTCGCCGAACTTTCACGCGAGCGCGTGCTCGAAGGTGGCGTCTACTGGACCATGCCTATCCTGGCCAACGGACTCATCTACGTCCGCAACAGCAATGGCGACGTCGTGTGCCGCGATCATCGTCCGACAGACTGAACCCAGGCCCCGAATTCACCACGTTCATCGTGCGTTTCCCCCCACGTTGAATTCACAATCCTTTTCGACCCGAACCTCGTTTGATCCCTGGAGCAGAATCATGAATAGGACCTCACACAAGCATGCAGCGAGTCGAATCGGCTTGATCCTTCTTGGTGGCCTCTTGGTCACCACGACCACCACGACCACAACGAACGCCGACGACTGGACCCAATGGCGAGGCGCCGATGCCGCGGGCATCTCCAATGAAACCGCCTGGTCCGTCAATGGAAAATCCGAAGCGCTGTGGTCGGCCAGCATCGGGATGGGCTATTCAAGCTTCGTCATCCGCGATGGCCTCGTGTACACCATGGGTTTCAGCGAAGCCAAGGGGGAAGACTCGGTCTTCTGCTTCAACGCCACGACGGGGGAGAAGATCTGGGAACATTCCTTCCCCTGCAAGCGGCACAACCTCTATCACAATGGCGGCACGCAATGCACGCCCGTCCTTGATGGCGATCACCTCTACGTCCTGAATCGCGAAGGCAATCTCTATTGCTACGACGCCGCCACTGGCGACATCGTCTGGCACAAGGAACTCAATGAAGAATATGAACTGGAATATCCGACCTGGATGTTCTCCGCCTCGCCCTTCGTCCTGGGCGACCAACTCATCATCAACGTCGGGCGCGTCCTCAGCCTGAACAAGAGCAATGGCATGCCAAAGTGGACCACCCGGAACACGGGATTCGCCTATTCCACGCCCATGACCATGGACGTGAACGGGAAGCGACGTCTGCTCATATTCAACGGTGATGGATTGATGCTCTTCGATCCGAGCAACGGCGCCGAACTCTCGTCATTCGAATGGACCACGAAACACGACATCAACGCGGCCTCCCCGGTCGTCATGGACGATCGCGTGTTCATCTCCTCTGGTTACAACCATGGGTGCGCCATGGTCGAAGTCACCGATGACGCCATGAAGGGTCTTTGGGAAAGCAAGGTCATCCGAACTCATATGACGGGCTGCATCGCATGGAACGGCTTCCTGTATGGTTTCGATGAAGCGACCCTGAAATGCATCGACACCGACGGAAACGTGAAGTGGGCCGAACGAGGGCTTGGCAAAGGCACGCTAATGCTCGCCGATGGCAAGCTCATCATCATCAGCGGCAAGGGCGAATTGATCATCGCCGATGCATCACCCGGCGGTTTCGTGGAACACTCGCGTCAGAAGGTGCTCGAAGGAGGCGTGTATTGGGCGATGCCCATACTTGCCAATGGCCTGATCTATTGCCGCAACAGCAATGGTGATATGGTATGTCTCGATCATCGCTCCTCGGATTGACGACCCGCGATACGATGTCGCCCCTTACTTCTTCTCCTTTTTGGACTCCATCACGCAATCATGAATACCCAATCCCCCTCGATCATTCTCTCCTTGTTGTGCCTCTCGCTACCAGTGGCGGCGCAGGACACTCAGGATTCACAAACTCCAGATCCCATCACACCCCTGACGATCGACCAACTCGACACCACCATCCGGCTCAAGCCGGTCGTGGTGACGGCGAGAAGGTGGACGGAATTCGTCCAGGATGTGCCGCAGAGCATCACCGTCATCGACGGGGACACGATCCGCGATGCGGGGCTGAGAAGCATCCGCGAGGCGTCATTCCTCGTCCCCAACCTCCACATGACGGAATTCACCTCACGTCGTCTCAGTTTCCCCACCATTCGGGGCATCAGCACCGGCGTGGGCGATCCCTCGGTGACGACCTACATCGATGGCGTCCCCCAACTGGCCATCAGCAGCACGAACATCTCGTTGCTGGACGTCGATCGAATTGAATTCCTGCGTGGTCCCCAAGGCACGTTGTACGGCCGCAACTCCATCGGCGGTCTCATCAAGATCGAGACGGCCCGGCCATCGAACACGCCGACCCTGCGGACCTCCACCACCTGGGGCGATTACGATCTGCAGGAGCACAGTCTTTCATTCTCCGGCCCCATCGTGAAGGACAAGTGGTACATCAGCGTGTCGGGGCTGTACTCCGAGCGGGACGGCTACACCAAGAACGACGTCACCGGCAACCGCGTCGACGACCGGCGTTCGACGTTCGGCCGGGGAAAACTTCTCTTCACCCCCGACGACCAAAACGAGTTCAGCTTCACGTATTATGGCGAACGATCACGAGATGGAGGTTTTGCCCTTGGTTTTCTCGAAGCGCAATCGTTCGATCTGAACGGAACGGCCATCGACTCCGATCCACACCACATCAACGTGGACTTTGAAGGCAGTGCAGATCGCGACATCGGATCCTACGCCTTGACGTGGAACCACTATGGCGACTCGTTTGACATTACCAGCGTCAGCGCGTACGTGGACTGGGACATCTCCGAGGAATCGGATTTCGATTTTACGAGCTTCGACTCGGTGCGGCGTTTCACGGACGAATCCCAGGAATATTTCTATCAGGAACTCCGGGTGTCGTCGCCCCATGACGACCCCGTGGAACTCGACGAGCGTCATTCGCTGAAATGGCTGGTCGGCGGCACTGTCTTTTCCTCGGACGGTGAACGATCGGCAACCAATGAATTCCGAGCCATTCCGCCGCCCGGCTTCTCTCCCGGTGACAGTGCCACCGATGCCGGGGACTTTGATGACCTGGGCATCGCGGTATTCGGCCAAGCCACGCTCAGCATCGATGAGACCGTCGATCTCACCGCAGGACTGCGCTACGACTACGAAGACAAGGAGGCGGACATCACCAATGACCTCACGTTTGGTGGATTCCCCTTTCCCACCACCTTCCGGTCGGAAGATGAGTCATACGACGAGTTTGCCCCCAATTTCAGCGCCGCGGTCCATATGACGGACAACGCAATGCTGTACGGGCGAGCTGCGAAAGGATTCAAGGCCGGAGGGTTCAATTTCAGCGCCCCAACCGGAAAGGGATCCTTCGATACGGAAACGAGCTGGACGTACGAAGCCGGTATCAAGAGTACCTGGCTCGACGATCGATTGATGTTAAACGTCGCCTTGTTCTACATCGACTGGGACGATCTACAACTGTCGCTGTTTGACCCCGCAACCGGCGGCTTTACCGACAACGCGGGTGAAGCGTCCAGCCAAGGAATCGAGTTGGAACTGCGGGTAAAGGTCACCAAGAACATCGAACTGTTCGCCGGCTTTGGATATACTGATGCCGAATTCGATGAATTCACCGATTCATTCTTCCAGGATAATTCAGGGAACAACCTCGCCTTTGTCCCGGAAACGACCTTGAACGC
>JAPULD010000484.1 GCA_027295365.1 Planctomycetota bacterium | reverse complement strand
ATGTTGTCCGTCACGCTGCTCGCGGCGGCCGCAGCAATGAGGATGGCCCCTGAACCGGCCGTGTCACCCAGGCTGATGAGCTGCTCGAGCCCGACGCCGATCATCGCCAGCACCTGGGCCTGTTCCATGACGTAGATCACCATGAACAAGGCGCAGAAGAACGCCATCAGGTCCCAGTCCAGTGATCGGTAGAACGTGTTCACATCGTGCTTGAAGCGCAGGAGCATGATCCCCGCGAACGCGAGCGCGACGAAGCCCATACCCAGGTTGCTGATGTATGGCAATACCGAAGTCGTGGCGATCACGCAGATGAACGCCAGGAGCATGAACGCACCGAAGTAGAAGAAGCCCTTGCTTTCGATGCCATCGTTCTCGTCGAAGCCCTCGACCAGCTCCCGGGCCGCCTTGATTTCGTCCTCGCCATTGAGAGGCTTGATGCCGAAGATCTTCGCCCCCATCCAGATGGTCAGGACGGTGGCCACGAGCACGTAGGGAGACGCCTTGATGAAGAAGGTGACGAAGGAGATCCCCGCGGTGGTGCCCACGATGATGTTGGGCACGCTTGAGATGAGCGTGAGCAGGCCCCCGATGTTGGTCAGCAGGCCCATGGTCAGCAGGAAGCCCAGCAGCAGGTCTTTCTTGCCAAGCTTGTTGAGCGAAACTCCGGTCAGCGAACCAACGATGATCATCGCGGTGACGTTGTTCAGAACCGCGGAGAAGACCACGGTCATCAGTCCATACAGCCACAACAGCTTGACGGGATCGCCCCCACTGAGCTTGGTGAGCTTGATGGCGATCCAGCTGAACAACCCGGAGCGGCTGGTGACATCCACGAACAGGCTCGAGCCCACGATGATGGCGATGACGCCCCAGTCGATGGCCGGGATGTAGATGGGCAGGGAGATTTCGTGCCCCCCCAAGGGAATATGCGTGGCATCCTCGAAGGGCAGGAGGCCAAACACTGCGCCCAGGAACATGGCGACAATCGCAAAGATGCCAACGATGATCGATTTCTTGGCGTGGAGTTTTTCCTCCAACGCCAGACACGCAATCATCCCCACCAGCAAGGCGGCGAACAGCATCGTCACGCCCCCCGGAACCTCGTGCCCACCTTCCGAAGTGATGTACAGAAATCCGATCATTCTCACAGCCCTCTTTCTTTGCCGCAGATTACACAGATTGATCTTGTGAACTGGAAGAATCGATCAATTGCCGAAAACCCAAAAACAAATCTGTGTAATCTGTGAAATCTGCGGATAAAACTCTTCATCAAAGCATCAGCAACGGTATCTCGCGCAACTCGACCGCCAGCGGATAGGCCAGCCCATGCATCGCGAGCTGGTCCTCGTCCTTGGTGTTGATGACCAGCAGGTCGACCTGGTGCGTCTCGACGAGTTTTCGATACGTGTCCAGTCGATGGCCCATGACCACGATTTCCTCGACGTGCAGCGACGTTCGATACTGGCCCAGCTTGTCGCGACATGACTGGATGAAATCAATCGGCTCCTTGAGCAACTGCTTCGCGATCTCCTGCCTCGCCAGATCGGTGTCGATCGTCTGGATCTTGGAGATGACCTCGATCGTGCGCTCGAAACTCGCCTCGTCCTCGACGTGGGTGAGGAAAAGAACGCCATTGTCCTCCGTGAAGCGGCTGGCGACGTTGACCAGATAATGATCGCCCGCCAGATGGTCGGTCATCGCCATCACCACGTTGGTGTTCTCCAAGGCGTGGGTCGATGCCCGCCCCGCCTCTGGATGGGGCAGGACCAGCACCGGATGGGGCGTGGCCTGGGTGAGGACTTCCACATATTCGCCCAGCGTGTAGGGCTGCTTCCATTGATCTGAATGCAGGTGGCGATAGGTGCAGATCAGGTCGGGATTCCTCTGGCCCACGAGTTCCAGCAATGACTCGATGGAGTCGAACTTGCCTCCCTGGATCACATCCCAGGCCGGTTTACCATCATGCTCCAGCGTGGCGAGAAACTTCTTGACCTGTTGTGCGAATTCGTAGGCCTGGGCCTCATCCAGATCGGTCACGATCATCGTCGAGGCGTATTCCAGCCTCTGGTATTGATGGCTGGGCTTGGCCGCGGATCGAAAGACGCTCTCAAATTGATCGACATTGGTCATGACGGAAATCCTTGCGATGCCGAATGTTATCGACTCAGCGAATCATGATGCCCCCATCGCAGGAAATCTGTGATGAAGATCGGCTCAACTTTTCGCCGGTTCCGCCATAGAATACATCATGATCTTTTCTGGTCGTCGTCTCCTGCTGAGCCTTTCCATCATTCTCGTCGTCGCGGGCATTGTTTTTGTGCTCGATGCTTGGGGGGGCGGGACGCTTGACCAGTCGATGGCGAGGATCTTCGCGGGCATCGTCATCGGGTGTGGGGTGGTGAGCATTCTCGTGCTCAATGTCTACAGCCCTCCCTTGCCCATGGCAAAAAGCGAGCCGGACGACATCGACGCGTTGACCGAATCCAGGCGACGCGAACTCATCAGGGGCACATCCCTGCACTTGCGGGAGATGCGTTATCGCTATTCCGTGCGATTCGAGCCCTCAGATGCCTCCCAGCGACGCAATTTCAATGCCGAGGTCAACACCGTCAAGCTGGGGTTCATCCCGGCCGTCGTCTCCGACAACACCACCGAACGCCAGGGCTGGGGGTACGTCGCGTTCGTCTACGATGGTCGAAGGTGGCGTGGCCCGGGATTGCCCTGCCCCGATGGGCAGGCCGAAGCGGTGAGGCACGCCGCGAAATGCGTCTCGCCCCTGGCGACCGAGGAAGAGACGCAGTTCTAATAAAAAATTTGTTGGGAGTCTTTTGTGCGTTCTTTTTGGAGATTCTTGTGGCCGGCACCTGACCGGCAGCCTGATCCGGCAATGTCAGGTTTGCATACGGTTGACATGCAATACTTCGAGGAATTGCGGGAACGGATCAACGCACTCCTTCTCGAACTCGGTGCGACCTACGCTCAACAACAAATCCGTCAGTACACGTGGCTCTATGGCGCACTCGGCGCGGTGCCGGCGCCGGTCATGTTCATCTGCGAGAATCCCAGTCTGGCCGGAGTCAAGAGTGGCCACGTCAACACCCCCGATGGCGGACCGCCCGACATCGAAGGGCAGTGGTGGGGTGGTCCTCGGAACAATGCAGCCAAGCGGTTCCGTGTTGTGCTGTGCGAGACGGGATTGAAGACGACGCCACCGGCGACCCGAGGCGGCTGGCGTTGTTACATCACGAATCTGGTCAAGGAGGCCAACGTGGCGTCCGACCAGAACGATCTTCCCTGGTCCGTCCGCCAGCGACAGTCCCGGGACTGGGCGGATCTCCTCGCCTGGGAATTAGGCCATGTGCAACCGGAACATGTGTTCTGCGTCGGGCAGAAATCATCGACGCTCGTCCGAATGCTACAGCGTGAAGATCGCTTGCCGAATTTTCACGCCACCATGATCAGCCACTATTCCAAACGAGGTGCTGATGAAGTTATTCGAAGAGAGATGACGGAGGCCATTCAGGCAGTCATATAAGTGAAACGAATGTCGAAAATTCGCCCCGCAATGACCGGCATGATTATTTGACAGGGTGCGATGGGACACCCGAATCCTGAGTGCTCATCAATTCCTTCATTTGATTCACCGCCGCTCCGGGATCATCGGCGCCGCACACCGCGGTACTCACCGCGACGCCTTGACACCCAGCCTCCATGAGTTGCTCCACATGACAAGGGGTGATCCCACCGATCGCCAAGTGAGGCGTGTCGGGATATCGCTCGATAATTGAAGCGAGGTACGCCGGCCCCGAGGGCGTTCGCTCGGGCTTGAGCGATGTGGCGAACATCGCCCCGACGCCGCAATAATCCGCGCCGGCCTCGATCGCGGCATCCGCTTCCTCAAGATCATGCGTGCTCACGCCGACCAGCAACATGCGTCCCGCGAGGCGGCGAACTTCAGCCACGGATAAATCGTTCTGCCCCACGTGCACCCCATCAGCCCCCGTCGCCAACGCCACATCGACGCGATCATTGACGATCACGCTCACGCCCTTGGGCCGGGCCAGCGAGATCACTTCGCGCACCCGCTCCGCCAGGGCCTTGCCTTCCATGGTCTTCTCTCTCACCTGAATACAGTCGGCCCCGGCATCGATCACCGCTTCCAACACCTCGCGCCAAGGCTTCAGGCAGATCGATTCGGTGAGCAGGACGCATACCCGCCACTGTTTGGCTCGACCCGAGCCCATTCGCTTGTGCAGTTCCGCCTCCAGCTCGTAGCCTCGATATCGAATCGCCTCGATCCGAGCCGCGATCCGGGGGTTGATGGTCTTGCCCGTCTCCTCGATCACTCTCAAGGCTTCGCCCAAGCGTTTTCCGGAAGCGATCACCACCCCCTCAAGTGAATCGCGGTGATACTCCTGGGGCGTTGTATTCTCAGTTCCCACATCGCCCGGCGTGTCGCGATTGGCCTCAAGCCAGCCTGGGGGCAGCATCGCCAGTGCCGAATGAAAATCATGACGCAGGGTCTTGAGGGCTTGCGAAAGCTTCGCGTCATTCAGCGAGAATCGAGCCGCATCTTCCATCATTCGCAGCGCTTCGCGCGCGCGGTTGGCATTGGCATCAAGAATCCTTGCGATGCTGGACATGCAGGCATCATAGGACAACCAGGGCCGGTACACTGTGGGGCTCAACCTTGTCCCAAGGAGTTTTTCATGTACAAGTCCATCGCGCTGGCCAAGACGCTGAAGACCCCCCACACCGTGGTTGGCGTTTTTTCTGATGAAAATTCACTGCCCAAGAGCTTGAACAAGCTGGGCAAGGTCGATCGAAATGCCCTGACGAGTGCGATCTCCACCCCCGGGTTCAAGGCCGATCTTGGCGAGGCGATTCCGGTGGGCGATCATCCCTGCTCGTAGGGCTGGGCAAGGCCGATGCCTTGACGACTTCGAAGCTGCGCACGTTGGGGGGGAAGCTCGTGCGAACGCTGTTTCGGATGGAGATTGACGAGATCGTTTTGACCTTTGCGTTGTCCGTTCCCAAAGCAATCGCCAAGCCTGAGCAGGTCGCGCAATGCATCGCCGAGGGAATGATCATCGGCAACTGGACCGTCAACTTCTTCGATGGCACCGCGACGAAAAAGACGACCTCCAAGAGAAAACTGAAGCTCCAACCGTTTGACGCCTCACTCGTCATCGCCCTTGAACGAGGCCTGACGTTGGGAGATTGCACAAACTACGCGAGACAGATCGCTGCCACGCCCCCAAACATCTGCAATCCCACGTTCATGGTGGCCGAAGCGCGAAGGCTCGCCCGGGAGACGGGGCTCACCTGCAAGATCATCAATTTCGCCCAGGCCCAGAAGCTGGGCATGGGGGGCATCGTCAACGTGGGCAAGGGCTCCATCTCCAAGCCCAGCCTGATCATTCTCGAACACAAGCCGGCCCGACCCACCAAGGGCGTCAAGCTTGCGTTGGTGGGCAAGACCATTACCTACGACACGGGGGGGTACTCCCTGAAGATCAACAATAGCATGAAAGGGATGAAATACGACAAGAACGGTGGCATGGCCGTGCTGGGGGCGATGCGCGCCATCTCGAAACTGAAGCTGAAGACGCACGTCGTGGCATTTCTGCCTTGCGCCGAGAACATGGTCAACGAGGAAGCCTACCGGCCCGACGACATCATCACGATGTACAACGGCGTCACCGTCGAGGTCACCAACACCGACGCCGAAGGTCGTTTGGTGTTGGCCGACGCCTTGGCTTACGCTTGCGACAAGTACAAACCCACCGCGATTCTCGACGCCGCGACATTGACGGGGGGCGTCGTCGTCGCCCTGGGATCATTCTGCGCCGGAATGTGGTGCGAAGACGATGCCTTGCGCGAGCGAGTCGAGAAGGCCTCCAAGGCCACCGACGAACGAGTCTGGCGGCTTCCCTTGTGGGAGGAACATCGCACCTTCATGAGGGCCAAGCATGCCGACATCTGGAACTCGGGCCCCGCCCGCGGCGCCCATCCCATCCAGGGGGCGGCGTTCCTCAGCTTCTTCGTCGATGAGGACATTCCGTGGGCCCACATCGA
>JAPULD010000483.1 GCA_027295365.1 Planctomycetota bacterium | reverse complement strand
CGCAGACGGTGACAATGACATAGTCGTATCAACGTATTGGAATACTGTCTCGATTCGGATCAATGATGGTCATGGGCAATTCCCGGACGAAAAGAGGTTTGCAGTAAAAAGAGAACCGTTTTCGATCATTGCTGCTGATTTTGATGGTGATGAGGCGATTGACCTCGCAGTCACCGGCTCGTACCGCAATCACGTTTTCTTGTACTTGAGCCAGACGTTCGCCTCACCAGCCGACACTTGCCCCTACGACCTCAACGACGATGGGGTCGTGGATGGGCGCGACTTGGCGATTCTCGTGCAAAGCGATGATTATGATCCGTCCGATCGGCGGGCCTTGATCGCCTCCTTCGGCCCCTGTCCCGGGCCCGAAACATTCGACTGCCCCTGCGACCTCAACGACGATGAAGTCGTCGATGTACAGGACCTGCTGATCTTGCTCCACGATTCGAGAGGTCGATTCAAGGTTGATGATCTGCTCGGGCTGCTTGCGGCGTGGGGGCGATGCCAGTATGGATCCCCGACGCCGAGGCTGATTCGTTGATCAGCCCATGATTATCGAGGGATTCGCCCGGTCCTGGTTGTTTGACTCAGGGGACGCACGACGCGTTGGTCGGGGCGACCCGTGCCGGGGGAATAGGGAGGGGCCGGCACAAGCGTGGCGCTTTGAATGATGGGTGGGTTCAAGGGTCGGCCAGTCGAGAGGTCCGCCAGTTCGACGTTGGCGATGGCGAGGATCGTGTCCGCCCCGGAGACGGCATAGCCGAACGAGCAGTATTGCTGGTCGAGCCTCGCGGTGCCTTCTCGGGAGAGGCAGATGAAGAACTGGCTGCCGCCCGTGTCGGGATTGTCATCGCGGGCCATCGAGATCACGCCAAAGTCATGGGGCAAGGTGCTGGACTCGATGGGCAACCAATACCCAGGACCGCCCTCGCCTGAACCGGTCGGATCTCCCGCCTGAATGACAAACGGATCACCGGCGGACGTGAGCGGCACGATTCGGTGAAAAATCATGTCGCGATAGAAACCCCCATCGCAAAGGTCGAGGAAATTTTTCACGGTGTTCGGCGCGTGCTCGGGGCTCATGGCCAGACGGATGTCGCCCAGCGTGGTGTGCACCATGACATCGCGATCCACGTACGCTCGAAAGCCTGAGAAGAATCGTTCGTGGTTGATCGCATCGGCCTGAGATACCCCTTCGTCTTCTGATGTTTCGCCGGCGGGCCTTGAGTCCCGGGTTGCATCCTGGGTTGTATCCGGGGGCGGGGGCGGGGGTGGGGCGAATTCATCGCGCCATCCCACAATCTTTGTGTGCATCGTGCCGTAGGTCGGGTGTCGTTCCTGCTCAGTGATCGGCACCATTCGTGAAAGCATGGGCACGAGCACCATTGCGCTGCCTTGGGCTTCGTCCCGCTTGATCAACTGGACATAGCAGGTCTGTCTCTGGTTCCACAGGTTTGGAAACAGGGCAATGAGATTCACTTCACCCGCATCGACCTGCACCACCCTTGCCAGAAGCTGCCCTTGGGCGTCCATGAGCGCGAGGCCCATGCTGCCAAACGTGCGGGGTGAGGTGATCTCCACCAGCAGAGGACGATCGGGCCCATTGAATTCAGCGTGGGGCTCGACGAAGGCCTGATCCAGCGGCCTGAAATCGTTGGCCAGTGTCGAGGCGGAAATGATGCATGCGAGCAGGATGTTCATGATGAGGAATCTCGTGAGAATCAGTCCTTTGTTGTACGGGAAAGGGCTGGTCGTGGCTCATTAATTGTCAATGGGTGTCGTTTTGGGACCTTGAACCCTCATTCTGGTTCTGAGCACTATCCTATCGACATGAACGATCCCACCCGGGGGGCCAAGCTGCTGCTGGAAGCCGCGGTGACGATGGCGAACGCCGTCGGAGCCAAGGCGATCGTCGTGGCGGTGGATGCATTGCCCGAGATCGACGCCGTGCCGGCCAACACGATCCTCGTCGCGCGGGACGATCATGACCGGGAGCGGATCAAGAAACTCAGCGGGACCATGAAGGCGACGATCGACGTTCCCGAGGTGGAATTGAATCGGATGGGGCAGGTGAAACTGCATGCGATCATCTCGATCTCCAACCGGTATATCGATCTCCAGGACACGGTGATCTTTCTCGCGGGTCCATATCGATCCCTCATCGATTCGCTGGTCGTCATGACGATGGGGGTGGAGTATGAACTCTTCGACACGACCGATCAGCCCACCATCGACGAACACATCAAGCGCGCCGTGTTCCACCGAGTGCTGAGCATCGCCCTGAATCTGGGTCAGCATGGCCGTGAGGGGAAGAAAGTCGGGGCGATGTTCGTGGTGGGAGACATCCGATCGGTAATGGACATGTCCGAGCAGATGATCCTGAATCCATTCAAGGGATATTCCGAGAAGGTTCGCAACGTGCTTGACGACACCATGGGTGAGACGGTCAAGGAATACAGCACGCTGGATGGGGCCATCATCATCCGGGGCAATGGGGTTATCGAGACCGCCGGGGCGAGGCTCAAGGCGGGGTTGAGCGATGGGTTGCCTTCAGGGCTCGGCGCGCGACACGCGACCGCGGCGGGTATCACCGCTTCAACCCGCAGCATCGCCTTCACGGTCAGCGAATCGGATGGCACCGTCCGGGTCTGGCGCGCCGGCAAGATGGTCGCGAGTTTCGAACCGAGCCAGCGCTGAGGCAAGAAAAAAGCCCGCCGAAACGGGCTTCATGCGCGATGGAATAGGCATTGCCAAACTCTAGAAGGTGAATTCGGTCTGGAACCAGAATTTCGTGGTGTCGGCGAAGCCGTTCTTGCCGTTGAATTCCGCGAACTTCGTCAGGATTGACCAGTTCGAGTTGATCTTCTTGCTGAGGACGAGATCGATTTCCTCGCCCCACTCGGCGCTGCCGTCCTCGGCTTCAAACCAGTGGGCGTAGACGGCGCCCTTGATGTCCCAGGGCAGCGTCGTCTTGGCGAAAATGTAGAAATCCTCGAGACCCGCAGTTGGGGTGGTCAGGAAGGCATCCGCCCAGCCATTGAACGCGTGCAGGGTGGCCAGGGGTGTCTGGAAGGCCATGAGCGAATCGTCACTACCCAGCACTTCGTAGCCGGCGCCGAACGTGCCGAGTTCCTTCTTGGTCAACGCCGCTTCGATCTTGTAATAGTCGGCGTCGTAATTGGTGGGGTTGTCCCCGGCATCTTCCTGATGGGCGTAAGAACCGATGTACGCCAGGCTGTATTCCTCGTTGAACACGTGCTTGCCAGAGACGCGCATGCCGTACGTGTCAGAACTGAAGAAATCACCGTTGGGGGCGACATCATCGTTGTCGAGGTCCAGGAGATACGCGAAGCCGACAATCTTGCAGGACTCCATGCCTTTGTAGGCCACATTGATGATGTGGGAATCGGAATCCCAATCGCGATCGGCATCGGGACCGAAGATGCGTTTGACCTTCCAGAGGTAGCTGTAGACGACGTCGAGATCCTCGATGGGGGTCACGTTCCAGCGGGCCGAGTCGTAGGTCTGCTCGATCTGACGCCAGCCGACGTTGCCGATGAATCGATCGTCATCCAGTTTGATGCGCTGGCGGCCGACGATGAAGGTGGAGTTGATCTCTTCCCAGACGTACTTGACGTAGAGTTGATCAAGAGCCGTATCTTCGGGGTCGGCCACTACCGCCTTGTTTGGTTGATTGTTGAGACCCGCGGCGTTGTATTCGCTGGACCAGGGCGAACGAACGTCCTCGACGTCGATCCGGAAACTCAAGCCATGGAATGACTTGGTTTCGTAACCGAGCCTGATCCGCGCCGTGACGGCCTCCGAATCGTCCTTGCCGTCCTGATTGACCGTCTCCAATCGAACTCGCAGGTTCAGGCTGACCTTGCCCCCGGTCAGGGCATCGACGAATTCATTGGGCTGGTCGTCCTGGGATTCCGGTATCGGCACCTCGTCCTGTCCCATGACGGGATGGACAAGCATTCCAAGAATGGCGGTAATCAAGCCGCACGTGATCCACGTTCGTTTCATGGAACGATCTCCTGATGAATGAACCATTTCGAATTTGAACAGAGACCATCGATGAATAGCTGGCCCTTCTTCTATTTTCGATCTGTTTATATAAATATCAATCGTTCGCCGCCTGGTCCCGATTCGACGATCCTCCGATCCACCTTGATTCAATCATCGTTCGGCAGATCTCTCAGCGCCAGTTGACCCAGTCGTGAGAAATTGATGGATTCGGCCAGTATTCGAGCCCCCTCCTGGGCGGCGTGGAAGCCGGATGAATTCTCCGCTTCGACCCAATCAACGTAGAAGCTGGCTCGACGCTGGTATTCGAGCACCGGTTTGAGTTGGGCGTCACTCACGCCTCGTTCCTTGGCGGCCTTGATGTCATCGATCAGATCGACGAGGGCATCGAGGGTCTTATCGACCAGGTGCTGATGCCGGTCCTGAATGGTTTCCGCCCGGTCGAGCAACTCCGCCTCGTCCACCTTGTGACAGGTCTGGCAGGCGTTGTTGATGTTCAGCAAGGGGCTGCGGACGTGATGGTCGCTGACCTTCATCGCTCCGACGCGCGTATAAGGCATGTGGCAGTCGGCGCAGGCGACCCCGGCCCGGGCGTGCGTGCCCTGGGACCACATCTCGAATTCCGGGTGTTGAGCCTTGAGCATCGGCCCGCCGGTCTCGGCGTGCGTCCAGTCGGTGAAACCGATCTCCTGATAATACGCGTACTGTTCTTCGACCTTCAGGCCATTGGCCCAGGGAAAGACGAGACGCCTTTCCTCGCCCTTGAAATAATACTCCACGTGGCACTGCGCGCATATGTAGGTGCGCATCTCGTGTCGACTGGCCATGGCGTTGACGTCGTAGTCTTCGATTCCCTCCGAGGCCTTGAAAGCCTTGATCCCCTCCATGAATGCGGGACGCGTGATTCGAAGGGCCATGGTCTGGGAGTCGTGGCAATCGACGCAGGTAATGGGATGGGTCACGTGCTGGGCCGCTTCCTCATAGGGCATGGGGTTGAGCGCAGCGAATCCTGCCATCAGATCGCCATTGCCCAGCTTCTTCATTGGCACGTAGACGGAGGCGTGGCATTGAATGCAGGTTCCTGGTTGGGGCACGGATTGCCGTTCGGTGAAGAGTTGGTCTTCGAGCATGTAGGCATGCCCACGAGCTTGGCGGAAGTCCTTTGAAAATGCGTATCCCGCCCACATGCGTCTTAATTGGGGGATCATGTCCAGCTTCTGAAGGCTGGTTTTTGAGCGAGGATCGTCTTCGGTGGGCTCGCGGGGTTCCGCCTCGGAGCCGCCATACCGCGTCCGGACCATGTCCACGGTTTGGAGATAGCCTTCGTACTGCAAGGGAAAGTTCTGGCCCCAGATCGCGGGATCCTCGATGTCCTCCGTCAACTCCACGACCCGAAAGAAAGGCGTTCGTGCTTCCTGTTTTTTTTGAAAGATGTTGACCAGCAAGGCGAGGAGCCCGAACGCGATCGCCGCCGCGACCAGGCCAGCCATGAGGATCGACGGCCGGGAACCGCCGCGCCGGAGCAAGGACCTGTTTCGGTGGATTGTCGTCAATCGCGTCATCTTCATCGTCTCCATAAGCAAAATCGGGCTACCACGAAGCGTCGGGGTGTCCCACATTCCCGTGACATCGGATGCAGGACATCATTTCACCGGAGTCGGAAACCGAATCGATCGGATGCACCAGGGCCGCGTGGCAATACCGGCACGTCGCCTCGGTGACACTCCGATTGGCCGGCGTGATTCGGATCGGCTCGTCGAAGCGTCCCGTCGTGAAGGCCAGCGAGTGGTTGAAACCGTTCCGCCCCTTGACCCAGAGTTTCGAGACGAGCGAGTCGTGGGGGGCGTGACAATCGTTGCAGGTCGCGACCGCACGATGCGTGGACTTGTTCCAGGCCTCCAGGTGATTCTGCATGATGTGGCAGTTCGCGCAGGCCGTCGGATCGTTAGTGAGATAGGAATGGCCATCGGCGTAAATGAATGTGAACGCTCCGGTGCCGAAGAGCGCACCGATGAAGATGGCGATCACCAAGGCGAATCTTCGACCTCGACGCACCGTCGGGCTGGTGGTTGAATTGTCCGGCTCTGGCTTTTTCACGAAGTGCATCTCAAAGACGAATGGTAATGATTCGCGACCATGTGACCACCTTGAACCCAAAAAAACATTCGAGACTGTTTATAACAAAATTAAAAGTGAAGCAGGGTCGGGTACACAAATTTAATGGAAAGCAGAATCATCGCGGTACGAAATTCATAAAGGCTAACCCATTCCGGAGGCATGCTATGATGCCATCATGACCGACGTTCGTTCCACTCGACTGCGCATCGGCATGGAGATCCATGTCGAGCTGGCGACCCACTCGAAGATGTTCTCGCGCTCCGCAAACGTGGCTCACTCCGATCATTTCGAAGCTTCGCCCAACAGCCTTGTCGATCCCGTGGTCGCAGGCCTGCCGGGGGCATTGCCTGTCATGAACAAGCAGGCGGTGGAGTTGTCGATGATGGTGGGCCTGGCCCTGAACTGTGAAATTGCGTCGTTCTCCAAGTGGGATCGCAAGAATTATTTCTATCCCGACCTGCCCAAGGGGTATCAGATCAGCCAATTCGACCTGCCCTTGTGTCGCGATGGCTATCTCGACATCCCTTCGGAGACCGCCGAGGGAGGCTCGAGGCGGATCAACATCCTTCGAGCCCACCTGGAAGAGGATGCGGGCAAGTTGAGTCATGATCGTCCGGGCGGGGGATTCATCGAAGGATCGCTGGTCGATCTGAACCGTGCCGGGACGCCTCTGCTGGAAATCGTCACCCAACCTGACTTCACCACGGCACAGGAATGCGACGTCTTCGCCAAGGAGTTGCGCAACATCTGTCGCTTCCTGGGCGTCACCGAAGGGATCATGCAGAGGGGGCACATGCGATTCGAGCCCAACATCAACGTGATCATCGAGCTCGACGATCATCGAGAGATCGCCACGCCCATCGTCGAGATCAAGAATCTCAATTCGTTCAAGTCGCTCCGGGGGGCGATCGAGCATGAGTACAAACGTCAGGTCGAAGCCTGGAAAGTCGATGGTCTCGAGCACGCCTCGGGACGCAAGAGCACCTGGGGCTGGAACGATGAGAAATGCATCACGTTCCTCCAGCGCGAGAAGGAGGAGGCGCACGATTATCGCTATTTTCCGGATCCCGATCTGGTGCCGGTTGTGATCAGCGATGACTGGCGACTTGCGATTCAAGCCACCTTGCCCGAGTTGCCGCGGCAACGACGCGAGCGATACGAGTCGGATTTTGGCCTCTCGCCAGTGCAATCCCTGGCCCTGACTGATGAGCGCGACCTGAGCGTGTTCTACGAATCATGCATTGATTCGTACATGGCCTTGGATGATTCAACTGCCACGCGTCAGCATGGGGGCCAGCAGTGCGCCAACCAGTTGCTCAACGCCGGCGCGAAGCGGGCCAACGAACTCAATCGGAACATCCACGATCTGGGCATCACCCCCAGCCAGGTCGCTCAGATCGTCATCCTGCGCGATGGTGATGAGATCGGGTCCACCGCCGCGGACACGTTGTTTGGTCTCCTGTGCGATCCGGCTCTCGATGAGGAGGCCAAGACGATCGCGCAGCAGGAAAAACTTCTGCAGGTCCGTGATGAAGGACAGCTCGACAAATGGGTTGAACAGGCCATTGAAGCCCAACCCCAGGCCGCAGAGGATTTCGCCGCAGGCAAGGACGCCGCGGCGGGGCGACTCGTGGGTGAGATCATGAAACGCAGTCAGGGCCAAGCCGACGCGAAGGCGGTACAGGCGAAACTGAGGCAGCGACTGCGGGACGAGTGATAGATAGCAAATTTCATTTGATCAGCCGGTTACACCTGGCAGGGTCGCTTCGGGCAAGCCCGGCCACAACAGCGCGAACATGACGCCAGTGAGCAGTCCAAACAAAATGCTGTCGGCCAAGTCGTTCAGGAATGGCTTGAGGGGCTGGCCATACCAGATGGTGTCGCCGATGTAGCCGAACGTGTAGGCCATGATGGCGGCGGTGGCGGTGAATATGAAGACCGGCATGAACTCGGAACCAGCCTGCAGATTGGCCATCGAGCTGAGAAACGCGACGAACAGCCCGATGATGATGTACGAAAGAAACGTCAGCCCAAGGTTGCGGCCCATATTGGGCATGCCAGACCAGATCCGAATCGTTCCATGGGGACCCGCCATGTAGTGTTTCTTTTTTTCGGGATCCTTGAGATCGTTCCAGTCTTCGCAACTCGGGAACATGTACTGGCCCCGCGGTACCTTGTTCTTGCGTATGAACTCCAGCAATGCTTCCTCGTCGGGTAGTTTGTCCCAGTCTTTCTTGTGATGAGGCAGAACCATGTGGGCCAGAGAGCTCGCGATAAACACGGCGAACGACGAAGCCATGATCGCCAGCCAGAGATCCAACAGTGATACGGAGAGGTCCATGCCAGGCTCCTTGTTTTCGGAATTCACTCAGTGATCGGAATGAAAAAAAACCACCACGCCCCTGGACACGCCGGCATTGTCGAGTGAGTCGAAATGCTCGTCAATCGACGTGCGCAGTGTCCACAATTCCAAGCCCAATGATTGTCGATGTGCGTGAGTTCAGGAGACACGCCCCGTGAGGCGGTAAGAGATTGTCATTCAGCGAGTTGTGTCATCGGAACGAACATGATCCCGGGGCCTGTTCCGACTTGAGTACAACGAAACGCGACCATGATGGAGCCGCGTGACTGCTGGCCCGAGCCAACCAGGCCGGTTACGAACCAGCATGGCGTACCAAAGGCGTACGTGCTGACAAACCCTCGAAGCACTCCCCCAAAGGGGGTCTCAGCAAAGACCATCGGATTCAACGAGATCCTCAGCAAGAAAAAGACTAGCCGAGCGTTTGATATCATGCCTAGACTGTCTATGCTTATATACCTAGTCTGTCTAGGCAACCTGTGAATCGCATCGGCGTGATTCCAAGGCGACTGAACATGGTTGAAGGATTGAAGAAGGCTCATGGCTCATGGATGGCACCCGCTTTCAAATGGCCAACAAGCCGAACGAATACCCACTGAACGGTACCCCCTTGACTCGGGAGAGAATCACATGGATCCCAATCTCGTCACCGGTACGTTGGACCTGCTTATTCTCGATGTGCTTTTCCGAGGCGACAACTACGGCTATCAGATTGCGCAGTTCGTGATAACGCGCTCCAAGGGACATTTTGACATCAAGGAGGGAAGCCTGTATCCGGCCTTGCATCGGCTCGAGCGTCGGAAACTCATCAAGGGATACTGGGTCGAGCCCGAACAAGGACGTCGGCGGAAGTATTACAAGCTGACCGCCACGGGTCGGGAGGCTCGCAAGAAGAAGCGCAATGAATGGTCGCAATTCAACAAGGCGGTTGGGAGGGTGCTGGGGGTGAATCATGGCATGGCCTGACGAGATCGCGGAATCGCTGCCCGACCCTCGCCATGATGAACCGGGCGACGCACAACTGCGACGCGACATTCTGGATGAACTATCCGATCACATCGATTGCACCGCCAGCGAAGAGCTGAGGCGGGATGGAAACATGACGGAGTCTGATGTCTGGGCCGCCGTGGTCAAGCGATTTGGCGACCCTCGAATGCTGGCCAAACGTCTGTGGTTCGATGCAATGAAAGGGA
>JAPULD010000482.1 GCA_027295365.1 Planctomycetota bacterium | reverse complement strand
GAGGGTTTCTCGGGTGGGGTCTCTTGTTCTTCGGGTTTCTCTTGTTCGTCCTGGACAGGCTTTGGCATCAGACGCCCCAACATGTCCATCAGATTCTGCATCGCCAGCAACTGGGTTGGATCAAGTTCAATCGCAGGTGAGGGGGTCGGCTCTGGCGTTTTCTGCGACTCGGTCTCTTGTGTTTCCTGGGGTGGTGTCGGATCGGCCAGAACTTGAGGCGTGGGGGGCGCGGCGGGATCATCCGTGAACGCCGCCTGATCCATTTTCGCCAAGGCCGCGATGTGCTCTTCGTATTCCTCGTATCCCACCCAGGTCAGGGTCGAGGGCGTGTCGATATCGAGTCCCAAAGGCGTTTCTTCCTCAGGTGGCACGAGGGGCTCGACCTCAGGCCGCTTGAAGTCTTCAGGATCAAAACGGCTCTCGAGATCCTGGGCTTGCGCCTGGCTCGTCGTCGTCGAGATCATCATGGGCAGCAACAGACCTGCGTGCAACAGGAGCGAGCACACAAGCCCGATGAACACCGGCAGGTTGGTCCGCTTCCATGAGATCACGTCGCGTCAATGCTCCTCAAAAAACAGAATCACTCCGGGGCCGGCGATTCATCGACCTCATCCGATGGTCGGCCCACGAGTTTGATGTTCAACCCCGCAAAGGCGAGGCGGTCGTAAAGTTCCAGGAACACAGGGAGCCGATCGGTCTCGCCCTCGGCTGCCGCGGCGAGGTAGATCGCGGTTTCGGGGTTCTCCCGGACCGCCTCCTGAAGTCGTCCCACCACGTCGTCCAGTTCGATGGGTTCTCGATTCAGGAACAAGTCCCCATGCTCATCGAGCGTGATCGCCATGACGGGTTCAGGGGTCGCCGGGATCCCCGAGGCGAATTCCTGCATTTGCACGGGAAGCAGTTCCGCCCTCACCATGAGCACCATGGCGTAGATGAAAAAAGTGAGCAATAGGAACACCACGTCGATGAGGGGCATCATCTCAACGCGAAATTCATGTTGATTGCGGCGAAGCTGGAGCATGGGGGCATTGTAGCCTGACCGACGGGATGCCGAACCCGAGTCTCACGGTTGAAACGTGAATTTCAGACCCCAAGCTGGAGCGACGCCAGGGCGGTGCTGACGTCGTCGGTGAACTCGAACAACTTGTCGAGGCCCGTAATGAGGATGACCGACCAGACTTGATTGTTCACGGCACAGATGCGAAGCCTCCGATTGCCCGCGATCACCGTTTTTCGCAGCTTGAGCAGTTGGGCGATGTTCGTCGAGTTGACATACGTCACCGGCTTCATGTTGACGATGATGTCGTGGCCTGAGCCTTCTTCCTGCTCCACGCGACGCATGAGCATTTCGAGGTCTTCGGAAAAGGCCGGCTCGTCGTTCACTTCAGCGATCAGAATGTTTTCCGACCATTCGTTGATGGGCATGGTCATCTCCAGACACGTCTTGATGACGCGATCAGCTTGACACGGTCCGCAGGATACCACGGCGGCTCCGAATCGGGAAACCTTCTTCATGACTTTCGTGGTTGACGACCTCAGCTTGCCGAAGCGGCGCTTTGGGTTTCCGCGGTCTCGCTCTCGTCATCGGATTCCATGACCCGGGCCGCGGAGATCATCTTGTCGCCTGACTTGAGGGTGACGAGCCTGACGCCCTGGGTGTTTCGTCCGACCCGGCTGACGGAGGAGGCACTGATGCGGACGACCATGCCGCCCTCGCTCATGAGCATGAGGCTGTCGTTTTCCTCGACGCAGCGGATCGTGATGACTTTTCCGTTGCGGTCGGAGGTTCGGATGTCACGCCGGCCCTTGCCGCCCCGGTTCTGGGGTCGGGTCGATTCATCCTCTGATTGCACGAGATATTCGCGGAGCCCGGTGCGTTTGCCATAGCCGTTCTCGGTGACCGTCAACAGGTCGGCGTCGTCCTGCACGCGAATGAGTCCCACGACTTCGTCATCCTTGGCGAGGTCGATGCCCTTGACGCCCGCGGTGTTGCGTCCCATGATCCGCGCGTCGTTCTCGTCAAAGCGTATGGCCATACCGCTGGCCGTGGCGAGCAGCACGTGGTTCTCGCCACTCGTTTCGACCACGTCGATCAAGCGATCGCCTTCGTTGAGGTTGATGGCGATGATCCCCGACTTGTGGACGTTCCAGTAGTCCTTCAACGCCGTGCGCTTCACGCGGCCCGAGGCAGTGGCGAAGAACAGGTGATGTTGTGATTCCTCGAAATTTGAAACGTTGAGGAAGGCGACGATCCGCTCGCCGTCCTTCAAGATCAACAAGTTGACGATGGCCCGGCCCTTGCTCGTTCTGGACAACTCGGGAATCTGGTAGACCTTTTTCCGGAATACGCGTCCAGTGTTCGTGAAGCACAGCAGGTCGTCGTGGGTCGAGGCGACAAACAAGTGCTCGATGAAATCCCCATCCTTGGCGGTGGAACCCTTGACGCCCACGCCCCCTCGGCCCTGTTCGCGATAGGTGTCGATGGGCAGCCTCTTGACGTACCCATAGTGGGAGATGGTCACCGCGACCTTGTGTTCGGTGATCAGGTCGCCAAGATTGAACTCCTCGGATTCCGACTCCTCGATGCTGGTCATTCGGTCTGAGCCGAACTTCTCGCGGATCTCCTCGGTGTCCTCGCGGATCATGTCCATGATTCGACCAATGTTGGCGAGGATGTTTTCGTAGTCGTCGATCTTGCTCAGCAGTTCGGAGTATTCGTTGGCGAGCTTCTCGATTTCGAGCCCGACGAGCTGTATCAATCGCAAGGCACCGATGGCCTCGGCTTGAACGCGGGTCAACATGACACCATCTTCCGCATTGGAAGACGTGATCAATCGTTCGGGAATGTGTTTGGCGTAGACATGATCGAGCGGGATCCGGAAATGGCGTTTGAGCAGGTTCTCGATCGCCTCGTCACGGGTGCGGCTGGCCCTGATCAACGCGATCACTTCATCGATGTCGCAAACCGCGTAAATGAGTCCTTCGAGCCGATGGGCCGATTTCTTCGCTTCGCGAAGCAGGTACTCGGTACGCCGACGCAAGACAGTTTTGCGATGGTCGATGAAGTGACGAATGATCTCGCGAATGCCCATCGTCTTGGGACGACGATTCGACAGGGCGATGTTGATGATCGAATACGTCGATTGCAGCGGCGTGTACTGGTAAAGCTGATTCTCGACCACGTCCGGGTCGGCGTTCTTCTTGAGATAGACCACGATCCGCGTGCGGTGGGTCTTGCCCGAGAAGTTCTTGACGTCGGAGATGTCGGGGATGCGATCGTTCTTCGCGGCATCGACGATCTTGTCGATGAGATTGTTCTGGACGAGCTGGTAGGGAATCTCGTCGATGATGAGGCATTCACGATTGCCGATCTTCTCCTGGTGGACGCGACCCCTGACCATGATCTTGCCACGCCCCGACGCGTAGGCCTGAGCGATGCCGCCCCGACCCATGATGATGCCCCCCGTGGGGAAGTCGGGCCCGGGCAGGATCTCCATCAACGCCTGCAGGTCGAGTTCGGGATCGTCGTTAATAGAGATTATAGCGTCGCAGAAATACCAAACGTTGTTGGGGGGGATCGAGCACGCCATGCC
>JAPULD010000481.1 GCA_027295365.1 Planctomycetota bacterium | reverse complement strand
ACCCGATCCGTTTCGACATCCTGATCCGTACCGTAGCGAGCTCTCGTACCCCCGATCTCTCGAACATCGCTGATTTTCGAGCTGACTCCGAATCACTTGAACGCACTCGTCACTGGCTTGCGGCGAGAGAAATTGTATTTCATGCCACACCATTTGGATTCGCCTGCACGTGCTCGAAGGATCAGTTCAAGAAAGCATTCGGTTCGATCGAAAATCCTCAGCCCCCGACTGATATGACCGAACTCATCGAGCAAGTCACGCTGACGGTGGATCCGGAGTTCTTCGATCAGGGTGGTATGTCATTATTTTGATGTGGCGATACCGATTCGGCTCTGCGATACGCGATTTGTTCACCCAGAAGTACCGAGGTAGCCGGTATACATTCGGCTACCCCGCCTGCCCCGACATGAGCCACCAGGAACCCCTCTTCCGCCTGCTCCAGCCCCAACGCATCGGTTGCCAGCTCACCGAAAACTGGCAGATCGACCCCGAGCAAAGCACCAGCGCGATCGTCGTGCATCATCCCCAGGCGAAGTATTTTACGGTGTGAGAGGCAAGTGGCGCAATAGTCAGGATTTAGGGCACAGTACCGAGTCATCTCCCACAAGCTCCTGATACCTAGATCCTGAATCCTCTCTTGATTCCTAGTGCTAATTGCCTCCTTATGCTATCCTTCCTGCACCGGGCGGGGTGAGGCCTCCGCTGCGATTGCAAGTTGGAACGGCTCCATGAAGAGCCCCCTGAAGAACTGGTACCACTCCGAATCAGGGAGGACGTTATGTCTTCACCCCCTCACGACCCGCGAGCACAGCAGGCCCTGTTCATGGCCAAGGGTTAGAACAAGCGCGACCTCTCCGTCAAAGGCGGCATCTAGAAGGCTGTCTACGTCATCGGCCTCCCCGTCGCCGCTGCGGTTGTGGTTCTGTGGTGGTTGTTCTTCTCTTGATATTGGAGTACATGGAGCCTCCCGATCCCCTTTTTTCTCGACCCCTTTTTTCTTCACACGAAATCTACATTTCTGTTTTGTGGAAGATCCTTAGTGGGGTATACACTAACACATACTTGAAGAGAATTGAATGGCAATGATATTCAAATCAAACGATTCTTTTGTAAACCAGTTGGATCCAAAGGCCTTTACAACGGCAGTTGTATTTTTTCTTGCTGGATTTTTGTCTTGGTTGTCTCAATTTATACAATATCCTCCACAAACGATTAGCAACACGACAACATCAATACTAGTACTTTATGTGCTGGCCAGCATCGGAGTTTATTTTATATCTAAATTTGATTATAGTTTTTTAGATAAACGATCGGTGGAAAAAGCATTGTTAGCATGCGGCGTGTGCTTGGGAGACTCATTTCGGTTAAATGTCATGCGACTGAAATCTTCTAAGGATGAAACCAAATCTAGATTTCTGTTTGTGGCTCAATATAAATTCTCAATGAAGGAAGTTCAGGAATGTGAAAATAATAATATTAATTTGGGTACGCCGGGCATAGGAAAAGCATATCTCGAACAGACAACAGTGCATCTTGGGCCTAAACAATGCGATAGTACTGTGGATACTTATCCCAATCATGTCTGGAATGCGCCAATTCCGAAAACTAAATGTGTTTTGAGTATTGACACTAATATATTGGAGTTGGAGTCCGAAGAAATCACACGAATAGAGAAAGCGGCAGGTGCAGTTGGAACATCACTCTCGCATTTTCATCCCGGAAAATTGTCATTTTTGAGATAGGAATATTAAAATGAATAATGAAATTATTGCTATTATGACATTTCTAATTCTTGGAATATTGACACTAGCTTGCACTCGGCTTGGAATAAAATATTTATTCATATTGTCGACATCAATCATAATAATATCCAATGTCACGGTTCAGATGAATGTTGAGGTGTGGGGGATAGGCATCTCGTGGGCAGTAATTATATATTCTATGGTATATTTGATAACTGATATATTAAGTGAATGTTATGAACGATCTCTGGCATATAAATTGGCAGCGAGTAACTTAGCGGTTCAGATTTTCTTGTGGGTTTACGTATGGTCTTCGCTTCAAGTAGTACCTAAAGCTGAAAGTGTGGAGATTTACGAGACGATGCAAAATCTATTTGGTTCAACTGCTCGCATTACATTTGCGGCGATCGTGGCTTCTGCTGGTACGTTTTTGGACATATGGGTCTATGAATTTATTAAAAAGAAATCTACTGGAAAGATCATGTCGAAATTGTGGATAAGAAATAACATCAGCACTGTGATTGGCCAATCGGCAAATACTGCATTGTTTTTTACGTTAGCATTATACGGTGTTGTTCCGAATCCTGCGCTGGTGTCAATCGTCGTATCGGCCGTAGTGATAAAAGTTGTAATAGCAGCATGCGATACGCCATTTATTTATTTGGCAAGAAGAATAATTGCAAATCAAAATGGATAATAAATTATGTATTAGACCTCATGTCGAGAATAATTCTTAACAATTGTCTTCCCGTATCGGTCGATAAGTTTTCATCTGCGGCATCCCAAAATTCCTGAAGGCGATTATCTGATATTGAAAATTCAATTTCTCTGGAATATGCTTCAAACAGAGTTTCAATTATGTCAATATCACGAACAAGTTTGGCTTCAGCAGAATTGCCGAATTCAAATTCATGCCACAAATCAATAATACTAGGAGAGTCTAGCAAGGAACAAAGTTCTTCCATTGCATTGCGCTCCATGTTATGTTTTGTCTCTATGGGTATATTGTCATGTGGTATAACGTCACCAATGATGCATTCGCATAGGTCATGTGATAATGCCAGGCGTAAACATTTGCAGGTATCAAGACTAGAATCATTCAAATCTGATAAGACAAGTGTCAGTAGGCTAACTCCGAATATGTGATCGGCCACAGATTCGTCTCCGCCGACAGAATGGTATTGCCACCCGCGTCGCATAGTCGATTTTAACTCACGTACTTTACTATAAAACTTAATAATATTAATCACGGTAACGCTTTCGATTAGTAGAAATTCCGAAACCTATAGAGAAGAAAACGGGCAGGTATGTCTATTCGGTCAGACGCTGCACGATCAAGCAACTTGAATCATATCGGCGATTAGCGCATAGGGGGTGATGACCCGACCGTGAAGGTAGATGGAATAAGAAAAGGGGGAAAAAAGTGGGGAGAAAATGTGTCAGGGAAGAAAAGGTAGGAAGAAAAGGAGGAAGAAAAAGGAGAAAAGAGGGATAAATAGGATAAATAGGAGGAAGAAAGGGGAAACTAGGGACAGTCACCATTTAATCAGCCCTTACGGTGTCCTTCGGAATCCAGCCTGATTCGCCGGCTTCGTTTTGGACGCGGAGCCAGCCGTGCAGTTCTTCCAGGACTTCCAAGTGTTGGCCGACTTGGGTGTCCAGTTCCTTCGCGTCGTAGGTCTTCAGCGCCTCGCCCTCCTGTTCCGAAATGATCTTGAGGGATGATTCTGGAGCCCAGCCTTCGTTGCCGTCTTCGAGCGTCACCCAGATCCAGCCCGGATTGTCATCGTCCCGTCGCCCCACCGTCAGCCGGTCTCCGGAGGTAAACCGGATCGGATCGGGATACTTGCTCGTGTGGCCTTTGGTCACGATGCCGTGCATGGATGCCCTCGTCTCGAGGAAGACAAAGAGGATGCGCGTCTTTTCTGACTCCGTCATAGTATGACATGAAGGGTTTGCCGGGGGCCGCCGCCGCGAACTGCGACGAGAGGTGGAGCCATGGCCACGATCAGCATTCGTCAAGCGACGACGGAAGACGACGGGGAAGCGGCGGCCGTCGACCGTTCGGCGATAGCGACGCTGCGGAAGACCTATCGACCGACCCGGGCAGCCCTCGACGAGCAGGCAAGACGCTCGGCAGCGTCCGCGCCGACGCGATTGGTGGCGATCGTCGACCATCAGGTGGTCGGCACGGTTCAGTACTTCCATCAGGAGGATCGAGTGCACCTCCTGGGTCTCGGTGTCCACGATCGTTTTCAGAGACAGGGCGTCGCGAGAGCGCTGGTCGAGCACTTGATGACCCTGGGCAGAGAACACGGGGCACGATGTCTTTCCCTGCACACCGTCAAGGAAACGGGCAATGTGATGATCTTCCGGAAGATGGGGTTTGATTCCATATCCGAGGGACCGGATGCGTATTCAGAAAGCAAAGACTTCGAATGCCTCACGGACATCTACATGGAAAAAAGCTGTGAATAATGGCGGGAGCCGGTTTGGGGCATGGTAAGTATCACCGGGAAAGAAAACGGGACAGGTATGTTATTTCACGTCCCGCTAGTGATCCTTCTTGCAATCCGTGATCGTGGCCAGCAGGGTCTTGTTGGACAGGGTGAATTCCAGATTGAAGTACAGCCGCCACTTCGTCCCCAGTCCCATGGAGGGCTCGTCGATGTACGCCTTCCACGCGCCGGTGCCCGGGTCCATGTGGGCCTGGTGCTTGTTGAACTTGGGGGTCCATCCCGTGCCCATGCCCGAGGAGCCGGCGTAGTAATAGCTCGCCGTCTTGCCCATCTGCTTGAGCAGGTCCTTCAGGTCATCCATGGTGGGGCATGACTTGAGCTGGGTGGTCTTGATCACCACCTTCACGTGGGGGGGCTTCATGTTCTTCTTGATCGTTCGTTTCGAGGCATCGGGCGTCTGGGGGCCCTTGATCTTGACCTTGCCCTTGTAGATGGCATCGTCGCTTTCGATGGTCACGTTGTAGGCCCCGGGCTCCTCGATATTGCTCTGGATGGATGTGGCCTTGGGGAACTTGCCTCCCTTGATGGCGGACTGGTTGTCCTGAATCGTGTCCCAGAGAAACCGGTCCCACTTCGTCGCGTCCACGAACTTGCCATCCAGGTCCAGGTCGGGATCGTCCACGCTGAACTCGATCGTCTTTCCCTTGAACTTCGATTCGAGCAGCTTGCCTTGTTTCGAAGAGAACGTTGCGTTGAAGTTGATTTGCGCCTTGGCCATGGAGCTTCCCTTCCTCTGGTGGTTGCGGGTGAGGAGGCAGTATGGCAAATTGAAGCGGTGATGACCAGCCCGCGTGTGTCGGAAGTCTTTTTTGGTCAGGTCAACGCGAACCGTCATCACTGGCGGCCTCCGAGTCATGCATTCCGATGAACGACACGATGGAGGCGATGAACTGGGGATCCCGGTACGCCGTCATGTGATTGGCATCCTTGATGACTTTGGCTTCAAGGTGTGGCATGTATTGCAGCATCGCGTCGAGGGCTTCGCGGTTCGGATCGTTCTCGCCGATGATGCAAAGGCAGGGTACTTGGTTCGCCTCCAGCTTCGCGCGATCGGGGCGGAGTCGGGGGATGCTTCGCACCACCGCCGCCAAGGCCATGGTATCGTTCGACTCGCGGGTCGATTCGACGATCCGATCGACCTGGGCCTCCGTCAACGAGCCATCCGTGACGTAATGGTCGAGCGCGGGGCGAATGCTGCCTGATTCCTCGAGTGACTTTGCGACCCGCTCGAGCATTTCGGTGCGTACTTGTGATGGAGGCCCGTAGCCGGTCCCGCAGGGCATCGCGGATATCACGAGGCGAGGATGATCCGCCACGAGCCGGTAGGTGATCGCCCCGCCCATCGAATAGCCCACGATGTGGGCCTTCTCGATCTCGAGATGGTTCAGCAGGCGGACGACGTCGAGGACCATGGCGTTGCCATACATCTCGGGATCGTGAGGCTTGTCGCTCAGGCCATGACCTCGAAGGTCCAGGGCGATGACGCGATAGGCCTCGTCGAGGGCGTCGATCACGCCCGACCTGATCCACTGCGAATCGAGGTTCGAAAAGCCGCCATGGATGAGCAAGACCGGCTCGCCATCGCGTGGCCCCACGTCGATGAAACGGATCCGCACGCCTTCGGAGTCGAAGAACTGATCTTCAGAGACCACGGAAAACGATGCCGATGCCGATACCGGGGGCGGGGCCAGGAGAGCAATGAACAACAAAAAGAAAATGACGGTCCTGATCGGAGCGATTCGATTCATGGGAGGCGGTTTCTCGGGTTCGAACGATTCATGAAACCATTGCCCGGCCTCGACGGCGAGCTTTCAAGGCATCAGTCCAACGCCCACTCACTGAGAATAATGAGACATAAAATAAAGTCGCTGCATCCGGGTAAAGAGCCTCAGGGGCCGGGGGCGGGGGCGGGGGAGTCGATTCGAGTTCCAGGTTCTTCTTCAACTCCATGGCCAAGGTCTCGCCCATGATCTGTTCTTCATCGATGACGACCTGGGCTCCGGCCATAATCAGTTCAAAGCGATGCACGTGATAGCGGGAGCGCGCGAAGATCGGGACGTTCGGGGCCATGTGCCGGACGATCTGGATGATCGCCCGCGACGACTCGGGATCGGGGAGCGTGACCACGACCGCCGCAGCCAGTGGCAGGGAAAGGTGTTCGAGGATCTCGCCATGTCTCGCATCACCGATATGGGCTCGGAATCCGAATCGCTGCGCCGCCCTGACGAGTTTGGGATTGAGGTCCACGACCACGACTCGATCCGAATGTTCCACCAGCGAGACTCCCACGGCGGAACCCGAGGGGCCGAATCCCACAATGATGATGTGATCCGAGAGGGGGGCATTGGCCGGATCCTCCTCATCGGTGATCGATTTCACGAATCGCAGTCGTTCGAGCCGTTCGATCAATCGATTCGCGATCCGAGGCGCGAACGTGACGAGGTAGGGGGTCAGGAAGAGCGTGACGATGGTGGCGCTGATCACGAGCTTGAAGAGGTCATCGTCAAGAAATCCCGTGGATTTCCCATCTGCGGTGACGCTCAATTTTGCGATCCCGGCCAGGACAAAGGAGAACTCGCCCACCTGGGCCAGGCACAAACCGGCGGTCAAGGCATGACGATGCGTCTGCCCGAAGCGGCGGAGGACGAACCAGATGATCGAGGTCTTGCCCACGACGATCGCCACCACGAGCAGGGAGATGGCCAGCCAGTACTCCAGAGCCCAGGCGGGATCGCCCAGCATGCCGATCGAACTGAAGAACAACGTGATCAACAACGTGCGCAGGGAGGAGATGTCGGCGCGGATCTGCGTGGCGAATGGCGATTCAGCCATGAGCATCCCGGCCACGAACGTTCCCAACGCAGGGGATAATCCCAGTCTATGGGCGGCGATGGCCGAACCAAAACCCACGACGATGGCGAGCAGGATGGGCAATTCTCGATAACCCCTCATGGTGCCGATGTTCAGCAACCCGGGGACGATGAAGTTGAGCAGGACGTACAGACTTCCGATCAACAGACCGGCGGCTCCCAATGCCTTGCCCACCGCCCAGGTGATCTCACCGGCGCTGCCTCCCTCGTTCATGACGCTGACCATCAATACCAGGGGGACAACCGCGATGTCCTGGACGAGCAAAATGCCCAACGTGGTGCGCCCATGGACCGAGTCGAGATTTGCCCGGGCGACGAGCACGCGAAGGACCGTCGCGGTGCTGGAAAGAGCGAGCATCGCCCCGACGGCCAATGCCGATCGAGCATCGAGCTTGAAGAGCCAGGCCGCCCCGGCGACGAGCAGCAGCGTGATGACGATCTGGAGGCTGCCGCCCCCGAGCCCCGCCTTGCCGGTGCGTCGAAGCCTGCGCCAGGAGAATTCCAGCCCGATGGTGAACAGGAGGAGGGCCACGCCCAGTTCCGCCAGCACTTCCACTTCGGTTTGCTGGCCGATCAGGCCCAGGGTGTTGGGGCCCAGGAGTGTCCCCGCGAGCAGGTAGCCCAACAGGGCGCTCTGTTTCAGACGCTCGGCGATCGCGCCCAACACCATGGCGGCGGTCAGCAACACAACGAGGTCGAAAAGGAGTTGCCACATGCGAGGAGGAGAGAGCCTGTGAAAGAGATCAAGGCATGGTACGCGATACCGATCTCTTCATTGGCTATCTCACTCGCCTCGCTTGAAGACTTGGCCGCCCTTCATGACGAATTGCACGCGTTCCATCGTCGTGATGTCCTCCAGGGGATTGCCGACGACTCCGATGAGATCGGCAAGCTTGTCCTTGGCGATCACGCCCCGGTCATCGACCCCCAACAGATCGGCAGCATGAATCGTCGCTGAGCGAATGGCCTCGATGGGTGACATACCCTGATCGACGTAGACCTTGAATTCCCGGGCGTTCTCGCCATGGGGGAAGACCGCGGCGTCGGTGCCAAAGGCGATGTTGATGCCCGAGGCGATGGCGCTGCGAAGGCTCTCTCTCGCGATGGGCAGGATGTACTCGGCCTTGGCCTTGATCGGGGGCGGGAGGCTGTCAAGATCGATCGCATCCACAAGGTAGGATGTGGGCACGAGATACGTGCCTCGAGCTTTCATCTCCGAGAGGATCTCGCCAGTCAGTTCCGAGCCATGCTCGATTGAAGCGACGCCTGCCTTGACCGCCGCGAGAATGCCAGCGGAACCATGCGCATGGGCGGCGACCTTGATCCCGTGTCGCGCCGCTTCCTCGACGATCACGCGCATCTCTTGTTCGGAATATTGTTGCGCGCCTACGGGGCCCTCGAAGGAAAGCACGCCGGCCGTGGCACAGATTTTGATGACCTTGGCTCCATGCTTGATCTGGTAGCGTGTGGATTTGAGGCATTCGATGGGACCATCGGCGACGCCGCACTTGGGGCCATTCTCCAGGACGCCCGGGGCGTACCCCGTGGAATCGCAATGGCCTCCCGTGATGCCAAGGGCGTGACCCGCCGGGAACATGCGTGGGCCGGTGATAAGTCCGTTGTCGATGGCGCGCATGAGGGAGACGTCCGCGAAGCCCGTCGCGCCGACATCGCGCACGGTAGTGAATCCCGTCAGTAGCGTGATCCGTGCATTCCTCGCTCCCCGGAGGGCGGCGTCGGCCGGTCCTTCCTTGATGCCCCGGTGCACCCAATCACCTTCGATATCAAAGCACAAGTGCGTGTGCATGTCCATAAGCCCGGGGAGGAGCGTGAGATCGCCCAGATCCTCGATGGTGGCATCTTCGGGAAGGTCTTCCGGGGCGGGATTCACGTCGATGATCATGTCGCCTTCAATGACGATGACTGCGGGTTCGATCATTCGGCCAGTCTTTACATCGAGCATTCTCGCCGCCTTGAGGACGACGGTCTGGGCTGAGCCGAACGATGTGCTGGCCAAAATCATGAGCATGAGGATGAAGCCGGATCGGTGGTTTTTCAGGCGAGGCATATGCGATTCTCCATATGTATGTTCACGATCAACCAACCCAGCGTAATCAAACGACCGCCTCAGGCAAAGCCATGGCCATGGTGAAAGGGGGCTTCTTTCTCTTGGTTGACGTTGAGTACAGATGTGGAGATCGAAGGCTGGAAGCAGGAATCGATGTTCACCGAATCGCACGTGGGGTCATCGAGAAAGAGCGTGGCATGGACTACCGACAGCTTCAGGAGACTCGGTATCCTTTGATACGCCAGATTCCTGACTCAAGTATCATTTTCAGGGGAAGGTATATCTTGTCATCACGATTGTCATTGGCAAGCCCTCTTTCATTGGTCCGATTGGGGTAATAAAGAGGATCGATCCACGCGGCCGATTCATGAAAATGGGCTCGAAAGTGAAATACCGAGCGTAAGAATCCGAATATTAGTGTATGCTAAGTAGCTACTCCGCCATGACCCCTGACGCTGGAAAATCTCCCGATGATTCGGGGGATGAGCCATCACCTTCCGATCTCTACGCGCCGCCAGAGCTGGATACGCCGGCTCTCGAGCCGGTAAATCGAAAGCTGGCTCTGTTCGCTTTGCTTCTGCTTGTTCCCGCGCCAAGCCTTGGCGTTTTTCTTTCGATGATGTTCGAGCCGACTCAGGGCACGCTCATCGGCAAGGGAGCCTATTTTCTATCCAAAGCATGGATTCTTGCGTTGCCACTCGTTTGGCTGCTATGGGTTGAAAAGGGGAAAATAAGCGCATCGCCCCCCAAGAAAGGTGGTTTTGGCGTCGCCATCGGGCTTGGCCTACTGATCGGTGTCGTCATCGGGCTCGCCTGGTGGTTCGTGGGGCAGCAATACATCGATACAGACATGCTGAAAGCCGCGGTGACTGCCAATGGAATCGGATCACCGCTTGTATATCTTGGTTTCACCTTTGGCTATCTGACGTTCATCAACTCATTGCTCGAAGAATACGTCTGGAGATGGTTCGTGTTTCGACAGTGTGAGCGGCTGGTGGGCGGACCAGCCGCCGTGGTCTGTTCAGCCCTCTTTTTCACGATGCATCATGTATTGGCGTTGAAAGCCCAGATGGATTGGATGCCAACCATCCTTGGATCGATCGGCGTGTTCATCGGGGGAGCCGTCTGGTCCTGGTGCTATCTGAAATATCGATCAGTTTGGCCAGGGTACGTCAGCCACTTGATCGTTGATGCCGCGATCTTTGGCATAGGCTGGTACATGATCTTCGGATCCCGATGATCCCCAAGTAAAGCGGATGAGCCCAGCTCATAGTACAGGCTCAACATTCGTCAACTCATTGAACGAGTGATCAGACTTTGTCGCTATTTAGACTTCTTCTTTGTTTTCGGTCTCTTCCAGGGAATTTTCATTTCCCCGATGATCTGAGCCCCGACGGCGATGTCGATCGATCCACAACGAAGGGTCTTGCCCTTCCAGGAAGCCTTGGGGCCGAGTTTGACATGGCCGTCCGTCTCGATTTCGCCTTCGACCGAGCCTTCGCATTCGATACCTTCGCCACATTGGAGCAGTCGGGCGGCGACCCGACCACGCTTGGTGATCTTGATCTTGCCGCAGGTTTGCAGGTCATTGACCGGGAGGTATGTCTTCACGACAACGTCCTCGACCTTAATGGCCTTGTTGCACCCTGGGCATGTGGTACTCATCGTTTTGACAGAGACTTCGAGCTCATGCCCGCAGAAGTAGCATCGGATCATCTTCCGTGTCGCTGCTTTGGTCTTCATCCTGACCATACCGACCTCAGCGTATATTGAGTTGTTCCGATGGCGCATCGTGCGCCATCACGAGGGGCATTATGCTCCTCGTCGGCCTGATAGGGCAATCAAGAATAATTAGCCGACAACTTATGTCGTGACGACTTTGGGGGCCCTGATCGCGGCAGGCTTGACCTCGGTCGACGATTTGGCCGATCCGCCGGCATTATTGGAGACGCCGATGCGGCAATGGCCATCGATGGCGGCGCCTTCAGCCATGGACATGCGGGCGGCGACGATATCGCCAGTGATCATGCCTTTGGGTTTCAGCTCGACAAGATCGCCAGCCTCGACATTCCCCTGGATATGCCCTTCGACGATGACTTCCTTGGCCAGGACCGTGGCTTTGCATTCCGAGCCGCCTGAGACCTCAAGCCTGCCCTTGGCGGTGATTGTGCCCTCGATCTTGCCCAGCACCTGAGCGGAAGATTCAAATTTCAGATCGCCCTTGAAGGAGGCGTCGGGTCCGATGATTGTGTTGAAATCCTGGCTGTTTGTCGCCATGTCACATCCACTCCTGTTCTGCCCGACGCGGCGGGTACTTGTACGCCGAAGCCGGTCGGACCCACATTGGGCCGCCGCTCCTGAGCGCAAGCGCACATCGTACTCATTCCGCGAAGGATGTCTTGCCTCGGGATACATTGTGGACATGCTGATCAACACGAACGTCGCATCCGATCCAGCATTCGCAGTACCCGCTTCTTATCCATCCGGACAGACGCAAGAGGGGGCATGAATTTTTCTGCTCGATGCCTGTTGGGAGGCCCGATTGGCCCACAAACGAGTCTGGATCCGGAAGAGGAAGCCACTTCCATCGCATGATTCCTCGAAGTACAGTGGATTTTCGGGTCATCGATTCACCCTGAGACGAGGAAACAAGAATGAGACGAGTTGCATTTCTGATCGTGTGGTTATCGCTTGGATTCACTAGCCCAGAACAACTTCAGGCTCGGAAATCTGATGGTTATCTGATCACTGGCGCCACAATTCTTGATCCCGTGGAGTCGAGGTTGATCGAAGGTCGCCAGTTGATCCTTCGCGATGGCCGGATTGAGTCGATCGCGCCTGATGCATCTCGTGAATCCGATGCAAATTTGATCCATGTTGATGCTACGGGCCTGATTATCATGCCCGGGTTGATTGACCTGCATTCGCATCTGTTGCTTCATCCCTATGACGAGGCGGCGTGGAACGATCAGGTGCTCAAGGAGTCGCTCGCGTTGCGCACGATCAGAGGCGTCACGGCAGCGAAACGGACGCTCGAAGCGGGGTTCACCACGTTGCGCGATCTGGGAACCGAAGGCGCGGGCTACGCAGACGTGGGCCTACGGGATGCCATCAATCAGGGGATCATCCCCGGACCTCGTATCTTCGCGGCAACGCGCGCGATCGTCGCGACGGGGAGCTATGGACCCGCGGGATTCGATCCACGCTGGCGAATGCCAAAAGGCGCGCAGGTCGCCGATGGTCCGGTTGAAGTGCGCAAGGTCGTTCGCGAGCAGATTGCCAATGGGGCGGACTGGATCAAGGTGTACGCCGACTACCGGAGGCGTCCCGGCGATCCCTCCACGCCGACCTTCTCGTTGGAGGAACTCAAAGCCATCGTCGATGAGGCAACCAGCGCGGGGATTCCCGTCGCCTCCCATGCGGCAACCGACGAGGCGATTCGCCGATCCGTCCTGGCGGGAGTCAAAACGATCGAGCATGGCTATCAGGCGTCCCGGGAAGTGCTCGATCTCATGCGCGAGAGGGGGGTCGTCTTGTGCCCCACGCTCATGGCGTCGAAATCCATGGCGATCTATTCCGGATGGGATGAGAGTCAGGATGATCATGCCCGAATCGTCACGGCTCGGAGCCTGATGCAACGCACCCTTGCTTCACGCGTCATCATCGCCTGTGGCAGCGACGTGGGAGTCTTCGATCATGGAGACAATGCCCAGGAATTGGAATTGATGGCGGACTATGGCATGTCGAATGCCGATGCAATCCGCGCGGCCACGACCATTGCGGCCAAAGTGTTGGGCATGGAGAAGAAGCTGGGGCGCGTGGTCGAAGGGTACCTGGCCGATCTGATCCTCGTGGAAGGAAATCCGCTGGAAGACCTGAGAGTATTGCGATCGCCAGCTCTGGTTTTCAAAGATGGACACCTGGTGATTGATCGACGTTGATCGGATCAATGAATTTTATTGACAACACATGGAATGAAGTTCAATTCAAGACTTCTCAGTTTCATGCATGATTCGATCCATTGAGCTGACATCTCATGCTTTCTCGTCATGCTGGTGACAGAACGGAATTGCCTCTGTCTTCTCGGCTTGACATTCGGCTACACTGCGAAACATGACGTTCTCCGAGGATAAGTCGAACCTGACTCTGCTTGCTTGCGATGGACCGACCCGGGAGTCGCTGACCCTCTCACCCGATGGGCAGAACATGATCGGGCGGGCTGAGGAGTGCAACATCATCCTGTCCGATCCTCACGTGTCCCGCTACCACGCGGTGCTTACCCACCGGGACGGAGTGTGGTTGCTGACGGATCTGGGGAGTCGGCATGGCACCTATCTCAACGACATCCGGATTGAGCCTGACTTGCCGATCGATATCGAGCATGGGGACTACCTGCGTTTCGATCCTTTCGTGTACTTGATCCAGGTGGGTGAAGCCTCGCCCAGGGGTGAGCGCACGCTTGACGCTCCCTTATTGCCTACATCGATCGTGAGTGAGCCGACGGAACAGGAGCTGAAGTCACTCTCTGAAATTCGACTCGGCTTGCTGATGGAAGGGGCTGAATCCATTCATCGGGCCACCAGCGAGATGCAACTGGCCGAATCCATTCTCGAGTTCGCCCTCCCCGGCACCGGGTTCTCAAGGGGCGTTGTATTTCGTTGGACGGGCACTTCGGGCGAGGCCGAGGTCCTGGCGTCCAAAGAGATCAATGGTCGTGCAAATTCCGCCATCAGTTACAGCAAACATCTCGTCCGACAGGCATCGACTGGCCAGGTCGTGAAACTTTCGCAAACAGTTCAGGATCCACTCAGCGTCAGTATCGGCGAACTTGGTATTCACAGCGCCGTGTGCTGTCCCATGACGCTCGATGAGGCCGTGACGGGAATGATCTATCTCGACTCCCGAGTCACCGAATCGCCTTGCTTTCCTGATGCGGTCAGTTTTTGCAATGCCATGGCGCGATTGTCTGGTTTGGCCCTGGCTTCATTACGGCGGGCTGAACTTCAACGACGCCAGAAAAGGCTCGAGCAGGACCTCGCCATGGCCAAGAAGGTTCAACAACTTCTGGGGCCCGAGGAATCAGGCCGACTTGGGCACGTGCGGTATGCGTCGAAGGTCGAGCCGGGGCGCATCGTTGCCGGTGATCTTCTGGATCTGTTCCTCAACGATGATGGGAAGCTTGTCATTTGTTGTGGCGATGTCTCGGGACAAGGCTTCGGGGCCGGCATCCTGATGCCATCGGTGCTGTCGCACATCAGAGCCGGATTGAGAAAGACGATCGATCCCGCGGACGTGGTGGGCT
>JAPULD010000480.1 GCA_027295365.1 Planctomycetota bacterium | reverse complement strand
TGCGGGTTGGGACCAAGGGCAAGTCTCAGACATCCGTAGGCAGGGCGTCCGGGGGGAGCAGGGATATTGCGACACGCAGGTGATCACGTGTCGGCCTCTCGCTCGTTGTGGCCTCGAGACGTGCCAGACGTGTCAATCGCTCACCCATGACCAGCGGGACGCCGGCCTTTTCGATCGGATGCTGATCCAGGGCTGGTTCTCGATCGCCAACTGCGACTACGAGGAAGCCCGCGAGACGTTCAAGATTCTTCGCCACGAAAACCCCAGCGATCCCCGCCCCAAGATCGGGCTCGCCATCGCCCAAGGGCTTACGAGTTGGGAGGGATTGTCGGCCAGAACCATGCGCAAGGCAGTGGATCTCGCCCCCGGAATCTTGCTGGAAATGCCCTACTCAGGAGCGATCCAAGCGAAGCTGCGCGAGCTGCTCTGCAAGCTTAAAAAGCGAATGAAATACGATTGTGCCAATCCCGATGTCCTCTTCATGGTCGGCGCGATCAAGACCATGCTGGGTGATATCGAAGGTGCCGATCGGGCCATCCACGAGGCCATCGAAGCGGGTGACTGCTCGATCTCGGCCAAGAAACTGTTGGACACCCTGCACCGCAAGCAACGCTGCTTCATGCAGAGCCGACAGAGCCAGGGGCAGAACCGCGACTCGTTCCGATTCGATTTCAACTTCGATTGAGACGCCAAGACTTCAGTGCGAAAGAACAGCAGCCCCCACGACGAGCGGAGTCGATCCAAACGATCGGCTCCGCTCTTGTGGCATTGGAAGGCTCATGATCTTCTGGTTTATTCGAACGTGCCGCGATCGAGGATGTCGAAATCGTAGAGCGACTTCAATCCCTCGGCGTCCAGGCTGGAGATGCCGTTGAATCGATCGATGATGGGCTGGGGTTGGGCCAGGGCCAGATCGCCCAGAACCTTGAACTTGTTGTCCAGAATGTCAACAAGATTGCACGTGGTGTTTCGCGCGTGCCCCGAGGGGTACATGACCAGACCCGAATCGAAACTGGTGCCATCCTTCAAGGTGATGATCATCGAGGTGGGGATGCCATCGGGATATTTCGCATCGTATTCCACTCCCCCATGCTCAAAGGAGATCATCTCCATCGTCGCCCTCGTGTCGGCATCGAACAACGCCTTGTCATCGAAGTCGTAAGGCGTGAGCATCAGGGCCTTCCAATATTCATCGTTGTTCGCCCCCAGCTTCGAATTGCCCGATGACTTCGCCAGCTCGATCGCCTTCTTGAGCTTGCGACTGACGATGTACACCATCGAGTGATCCGCGGATTGTCGCGTCCTGGGGTCGCGCTTGGCGGGATCGCCGATGATGCCAAATGCAGGTTCGTAGGCGATGACCTTGATCGACGCGATGTTCTCGGGTTGCTCGATGATGATAGGGTTCGCCTCGATGAGGTCGATCAACCCCTGCAAGGCCCCGGCGGACTGGTGTTCGTACAGCCCCAACTTGAAGTGCATGCCCATAACCGCGAAATCCCCCCCGGAATGAGAGAGAACAAGATTAAAAGGCGAGTCGCCATCGGTCGGCTCGAACTGCCTCCAGATCGCTTCGGGATTGCGGAAGATGTCCTTGGGGCCCACGAAGCCATTCATCGAACGCTGCATGCAGAGGATCGCCGCTTCGGTGGAGATCGCGGCGCTCGCGCCTTTGGAATCCGAAAGCTGTTTCCCTGCCCTGATCGCGCGCCAGGGAATGTAATGGGCGACGAACATGCCGATCGCCGATTCGATCTGCTGAGGCGTCGCGCCCAGCATGGCTCCGTACGTGGCGGCGGACCCGATCGCGCCGTGCACGACGTGATCGATTCGATAACTCTTGAGGCTGAAGACTTCGGCCAGACGACCGCGAATCTCATCGAGGCAGACCATGCCTCGCAGGGCCTTGGTGCCGTCCTTGCCGCTGAGTTGGGCGGCTGCGATGGCGACGGGATAGAAATCGTTGTGACCGAACTCACCCGCGGTGTGGCCCAGGGCGGGGTTGAATCCAAAGTTGGTGCCGTTGGAGTCCCACTCGCGCACCGCACTGGCGTTGGCGGCGATGGCCTTCTCGGGGCAGACGGGACGAGGGTCTCCAAACACAGGAACACCCGGCGTCCGGGGGTAGCCCAATGCCTCATCGCGTAACACGGTCGGGGCGTTCGTGCCCAACGCCAGGGCCGAAAGACCACACAACACCGAGTCGGTGAAAAACTGGGTCGTCTTCTCGAGAACGCTCTGGTCGGGCTCGCCCATGCCATTCATGAAATCGAAGGCGAACTGCCCAATCCCCAAAGCTTGATTGGAGTCGCGGGAGAGGGTGACGGCGGTTTCGATGGCGGTGGGCATGAAGGGAGGCACTCGGGGCTGGGGACTAGTGGAAAACAGGGGCATTGATGGCGAAAACAATCTTCATCGCTCTTCCGGGGGCTGTTATCATAGACCATCAAGTCCGAAATGCTGATAGAACCATGGTGACCAATACCTCCACAACCTACTTCGTCAGTGATGGCGACCTCGTCCTGACGCTTCAGGAAGCACCGAGGGAGGGTACGTCGTCACGTCGCCCCTTGATCCGGAACTGGTGACACAGGCGGAGACAATCACCGAGGCATTTGATATGGCACGCGATGCGATGGAAGTATTGGGGGAAGCACGAGCCGCACTCTTCAGCCGCTTGCGAACCGCTGAAGGCGACTAAACCGGGGTGGGGACACCAAGGCTTGAACAGATATTTCGAACCGTGCCGATCTTGATCTCACGATGTCGAGGGATTGTGCTCTTGCGCATGTTTTCGGTGTTGATCCACACGTCATGACTTTATTACATTGCGGAGCAGATCACAACCGTGGGATCGAAGATGTTGTTCGAGATCACGCCGTTTCATCTGGCGGCTATTTTACATCATCAAAGTGAACATGCTCCATCACATGATCAACCTCTTCCGCCGAACCCATGAGGACGGTGGTGCGTTCGTGCAGGTCGGTGGGGCGTTTGTCGAGGATTCGCTGCCCATCGGCCAGCGCTTTGCCCCCCGCCTGCTCGATGATCATGGCCATGGGATTTGCTTCGTACATCAGCCTCAGCTTGCCCCCCGGGTGAGTCTTGGTGGGCGGATACATGAACACGCCCCCCTTGAGCAGCATGCGATGCACATCCGCGACCATCGATCCGATGTACCGGCTCGAGTATCCATTTTGGTGCGCCCAGTTCAAGTACTTCTGATAACCCTCGGGGAAGGTGTCCACGTACGCTTCGTTCACCGAATACGTCTTGTTCGATTTTGGAATCTTCAGATGTCGCTCGACGAGCACGAACGAGCCGATCGACTGGTCAAGGACGAACATGTCCACGCCATTGCCCGTGGTCAACACGAAGATGGTCGATGAGCCATACAGGATGTACCCGGCCGCGGCCTGGCGAAAGCCCGGCTGCAGATAGTGCGGCACGTCGTGCGCCTGTCGACGGTCGTTCTCGAAAAGTCCTCGTGACTCGTTGCGGCGCTCGTTGCGGAAGACGGTGAAGATCGTCCCCACCCCCACCCCGAAGTCGATGTTCGAGGACCCGTCCAGGGGATCGAAGAGGATGCAATAGCGTCCGCCTTCGGCGCGATCTCGCAACACCACGGGATGCTCATCCTCCTCGCTGGCGAGAATGGCGATGTTCGCCCGGTCGCCCAGGCAACGCATGATGATCTCGTTGGCGATGACATCGAGCTTCTGCTGTTTTTCGCCCTGCACATTGATGTCGCCATGATCACCCAGCACGTCCTCGATCCGCGCCCGGCGAACCTTGTTGCCGATGGTTTTCGCGGCCAAGGCGATCGCGCTGAGGATCCAGGTGAAATCACCCGTCGCGCCGGGATGCTGCTGCTCCTCGGAGAGGATATGGCTCTGCAGCGAGGTAAGGTTGTCGGACGTGTAATGGGGTCGCAAGATGTCGAGGTCGGGCATGGGGGGTGTACTTCTCGCTATCGAAGTTTGGCGGGCAAAAAGCCGTCAGGGTGGATTGGGCTATAATTCCTGGCCGTCCTGGTGTCGTCCGCGGCGGCGGAAGCCCTCGGCGAGCGGGTTCGACACCCGACCTCTTACGGTTTGTTGATTGTATGCGAATCTTCGATGGTGGTCAGTGCGATTGCCTCGCACCGAGCCATCGGTCCTCTTATTGGAGCCATTCTCGATGTCCCAGCCCGTCATTCTTGCCAGTAAACGAACGCCCGTGGGTCGTTTTTTTGGGGGTCTCAGCCGCACCCCTTCGCCTCAATTGGGGGCGTATGCGATTGAGGCGGTGCTGAATGAGGTGCCACAAGCCAGGGATCACGTCGATGAATGCATCATGGGTTGCGTCCTCCAGGCGGGGCTGGGGCAGAATCCCGCTCGGCAGGCTGGGCTGAAAGCCGGCCTTCCCACCACGCTCAATGCGATGACCGTGAACAAAGTATGCGGCTCGGGTCTGCAAGCCGTCATGCTCGCGGCTCAGTCGATCAAGGCGGGTGACAACGCCCTCGTCGTCGCGGGTGGGTTCGAGAACATGACGCTGGCCCCCCACTACGCTCCCTTGCGAAGTGGCGTGAAGTTTGGCCCGACCGATTTCAAGGATCACATGCAGCACGACGGATTGACCTGTGCGTTCGAGGGCTGGGGCATGACTAATGCCGCCCAGCACATCGCGACCAAGCATGGCATCAGCCGCGAGGAGCAGGATCGCTTCAGCGCCCAGAGCCACCAACGTGCGGCTGCGGCGACCGAAGCAGGATGGTTCAATGAGGAAATCGTCGCCTTGACTGGCGAACAGGTCGGTAATCGCAAGAAGCCCGGCGCGGATGGTGGTGTCAGCGCCGACGAAGGCGTCCGGGGTGATTCCACGGCGGAAGGGCTGGCCAAGCTGCGCACGATTCCGGGTCATGACACCATCACCGCGGCCAACGCTTCGCAGATTTCCGATGGGGCCGCCGCGATCATCGTGGCCTCCCAGGAAAAGGCGGATGAGATCGGCGCCACGCCCATGGCGCGCATCGTCGATTACTACACGTCGGGAGTCGATCCCAAGGACATTTTCGATGCCCCCGCGTTGGGCATCAAGACGTTGCTTGATCGCAACGGGTTGAGTGTCGATGACGTTGACTTGTTCGAGCTGAACGAAGCCTTCGCGGCCCAGACCCTGGCCAACATCAAGTCACTGGGCATCGACGAAGCCAAGCTCAACATCTGCGGCGGCGGTATCGCCATCGGCCATCCCATCGGAGGCAGCGGGGCGCGGGTATTGACGACCCTCCTGCACCAGATGGTTCGCACCGATGCGAAGCGTGGCGTCGCGAGTCTCTGTCTCGGGGGCGGGAACTCCGTGAGCATGTTGGTCGAGCGCGACTAAATGACTTCAAACACATTCCGTGGCACCCGGATCTATGATTCTTCAGGCGTCATGCCTCACACGATGAGGCGTACCACCCGGAGTTTCGTCATTCCGTGTGCAGGTGAAAGACTTTGTTCATGATCTTCCAGGTCCCGTCGACCTTCAGCAGGGTGAACAGGTCGGTGAACCGGTATCCGGACCAGTCGTCGAGTTCGAGCCGCAGGGTGGCGACGGTTTCCGAAATCTTGACATGGGCGATGTGCGCGATCAGTCCCGGGGCCGGACCGTTGTCATCGGTCCAGTCATACAGTTTCTGGATGGGGCCGGCAAAAAGGTCCTCGCCGACGTAACCGAAGACCGTCGCGTCCTCGTGAAAAGCGGGCTTCATGTCGTTGCCTCGGCCCGAAATGGCGCCATCGAGGTAGTGTTGGACCACCCCGGCGATGACGTCGTATTCATGTGTGTTGGCGATTGAATTCTTCATGGAACAATCTCCTTCGTTGAATGACGAACTTAAACTTCGGACATGCCCCCATCAACGACGTATTCGCTCCCGGTGACGTACGAGGCTTCGTCCGAGAGCAGGAATGCCGCGACCGACGCCACTTCGCTCGGTTCGCCGATTCGACCCAAAGGCACCGAGGCCAGAACCTGCTCCACGAAGGGATCGAGTTGTTCCGCCGGCATGCCGGTTCGATCAAAGAAATCCGAACCGATGGGGCCGGGGCTGACGGCGTTGACGCGGATCTTCCTGGCCGCGAGTTCGAGGGCCAGAACCCGGACGACGGTTCGCAACGCCCCCTTGGTCGAGTTGTAGATGATGCCCCCTGGCAGGCCGACGTTGCGG
>JAPULD010000048.1 GCA_027295365.1 Planctomycetota bacterium | reverse complement strand
TTGAGGCAGCTCTATCTCGACTTGGCCGAGGCCCATGGAGATCGGCAAGTGGTTCTTCGATATGCGAAGGCCCGCGCCGAGCAACTCGACATCTGGGGCGAACTTCAAGATCGCCGGTCCGAGATGGAAAAGATTCGCACCCGATTGCGTCTCACCACGGAGGAAGCCGAGGCGATTCACCAGGCGATGGCGTCGGGCAAGGATTACGTCGAGGTCGGCCGCCTCAGTGCCTCGGTCATTTACGATGGCAAGAGTCTGCCCCGCCTGTTTCGTCTCCAGCATCCCGGAACGGGAAGGACCATTGCGTATCTGGAAGCCGACCAGGATGAACTCGAACTGGGGGGCATGTTGGGCCAACTCATCGGCATCATCGGTACCCGCCAATACGATGGCGGACTCCGCCTGACCCTTATCCAGCCCACACGGGTTGACCTGCTCTCGCCCAATCCCTGAGTGAACGCCTATACTTCGGACCTTCCGCAAGGGGCGTTAGCTCAATTGGGAGAGCGCTGCCTTTGCAAGGCAGAGGTTGTCGGTTCGAGCCCGATACGCTCCATTCTTTGAATCGCTTCCTCGTTCGGTTGAAACCGCCACGGTGAGCAATGGGCACGACTTGCCTTATAGTCTCCCCCATGACACAACCAATCTGGACCATCGAAACCGGGAACGGTCCGCTCATCGCCAGTGCGGTTCATGATGGACATGCCGTCAGCGAAGAGGCTTTGTCGCTGATGGCCCTGTCCGAGCCGGGACGACTGCGCGAAGAGGATCCATTCACCGGTGAATGAGCCAGCGTGGCGCCGACGCGCATCGTCGGCCTGCATTCGTGATTCGAGGTCGACCTGAATCGCCCCAGGGAGAAGGCGGTCTACATCACGCCCGAGGACGCCTGGGGCCTTCAGGTGTGGGCGTCCGATCCTCAAGCTGGCATCATCGAGCAATCACACGAGCAATACGACGCCTTCTACGAGGCCATCGATCAAATCATCGAGGACAAGATTGCTCGGGAAGGGCAATTTTTCCTCTTCGACCTGCACACGTACAACCATCGACGAGATGGTTCGGATGGTCCGGTGGCCGATCCCGAAGCCAATCCCGAGGTCAACATCGGCACCGGCACCCTCGATCGCGATCGCTGGGGGCACGTGGTGGATCGATTCATCGACGATCTGAGAGCCGCGGATTTTCAGGGCCGGCATCTCGATGTCCGGGAGAACGTGAAAATCAAGGGCGGCAACTTCTTGCGGCATATCAACGAGAAGTTCGGCGAGCATGGTCTGGCCATCGCCGTTGAATACAAGAAATTCTTCATGGATGAATGGACGGGGCAGCGCGATGTCGCCAGCACGAACGCCATCCAGGCTTTGCTCGATGCGACGGTGCAAGGGATGCTCGAGACCCTGATCCAGGCCTGAGCCTCCCGATCAATCCACCCAGTGCAGCACATCGCGAATGATCGACCAGCGAGGCTCGCTGGATTCGGCTCCCTTCCCATACAGCCAGTGGTTGGCGATGAGTTCCATGGAGCCGTCGCGCGTCTTCAAGTCCAGCCATTGGTTGAGGAAATCGACCATGCTCCCATCATTCATCGCGACGGGGTAGCCCACCGGCTGGATGAACGTGCCCGGCTGAAGAATGACGACCGCGTTGGAGGGGTACAACAACGTCCAGGCGGAGCCACCCTCGGCAGAGGCAAGAACGACATCCACTTCCTGGTGGCCCGATTCGAAGTACTCCCGCAAGGAATCGAACGGCACCAACTCGGCATTCGGAAAGATCCGTTGCAGTTTGTCGATGAAGTATTGGCGATTGGGGACGCCGATCTTCAGGTTCTCCATCCGATTGATCTTGTCGAGTGTCGAAAACTCCTTGCGCCGGTGATCGGGCATCACCAACGCCGCATGGACGTCAATGTGGGGATTCGCGAATCGAACCCTCGAAAAAACATCGGGAGTGGAAGCGAGACCCGACATGAGGATGTCGAATTCGTCATTCTGAAGATGCCGGATGATGTCCTCGACATCATTTGAGGTGGGGATGAACTCCAGGCTCACCTTGAGTTCGCGTGCGAGCAGGTGACCGACCTCGATGTCGAATCCGACCAGCTCGCCACTCGAATTGCGATACGACCAAGGCAGGCGATCCTCGCGATACCCGAACCGCAGGACGCCCCGTTCAAGGATGTGATCCAGCCTCGCCATGCCCGGAGGCGGTACCTGACGATTTTCGGGGATCGAATCCAGGATGACGTGCTCAACGGGGTCGGCCAGGCTCTGCATTTCCGACACCATCTTGTCCTTGGTGTAATCCTGCTCAATCGTGAACTCTAAATAGATCCGGACGAGCACCACGGACCCGATCATGAGCACGAACAAGGCCAGGGAGGTCTTGAGGATCGAGCCGGGCCTGATCTTAACCAGCCCGAGGGTGAGGGCCGCCACGATCAGCGCGATGAAGACGAGATGCATGCCCGAGGAGAGGATTGAGAACCTGTCCACGATGACCGACGTGACGATGTACAGCTCGAAGAGATCCGCGGGGATGCGCAGCCAGTCCAGGAGGAATGGCAGGGCCGCAGAGGACGAGCCGAAGTATGTCAATAGCCCGACGAAGCTGAACGGGATGAACTCGGCGACTTCCATGGGTTGGCCCACGTACCACCCCGCGAAGGGGACGAAGAGCAGCACGAGGAGCTTGCCCACCGCGGGAAACGAAAAAACCGTGGGCAACACGACGTTCACCGCGGACATCGCCTCCTCCTCGTCCAGGTCATACTGCTGGAAGAGCCGTCGGCAGGCCTCGGTCAACAAAGGCAACGTGATGAACAAGTTCGCAGTGGAAAACCCCGTCACCATCGCATCCTTGGTTTCGCGAAGGATGTCCTTGAACTTGAAGGGCGTCACCATGCTGATCATGAATGGCATGATCACGAACGCCATCAGCACCGAGGCGACGCAATACCCGATGAGATACGTCTGCACGCGTTCGAACTCGTCGAGAGTCATCGTTCCCGCCGCGCTGGCGGACAATGCGAACACGCCCACCGGCGTCAGATGGGCGACGCCGTTGGCGACCCGGGTCAGGGCCTTGGAGAGGACGGCCAACTGATCCAGGAGAACTTCCTTGCCGGGAATGCCGATCAGCGCCACACCCGTGACGATGACGAAAAGCACGACCGCCGGGATGATCTGGTTGGCAAGCGAGTTGAAGGGGTTGGTCGGGATGTACAGTGCAATGAGGTCCACCGGGGGAGGCGAGGCGAGATCGCTGGTGCTGAAGAACGACGCCGTCTCCATCACGGGAAACGAGAAGGTCATCAGCAACACGAATACCAGCGAGAGGCCCCAGAGAATCAGCATCAGCACCCCGGCCCGCCCGGCCAGACGCTTGGCTTGGTCGATGGTCAGTCCACCGATACTGTGCATCAGCGAAACGACGATGTAAGGCAGGATCGTCATCTGCAGGAGACGGATGAACGCATCGCCGATCCACCTCAACCGTTCGCAGGATTCCCCGAAAAACAGGCCGCATAGGATGCCCAGGCCCACGGAGATGAAGATCCACGACGAGAGGCTCAGTCGTAACCGACTCCTTTTCTGTTCGGGTAGCCCCTTCGTGCTGGATTTTGAATCGGCCACGGCATTCCTTCCCGTTCATCTGGAGACGCATGGCGACAGACAACACCATGCACAGTCGGCACGGTCTTCAACATCCATTGTCGGATAAACTCCGTTCGGATCATCGAGAATGTTCGATGAAGCCCCTGCTTCGAGGCATTCTCTTCACGAAGGGCGGCTGGATTCGTGTTTAAGATACACGTCGTACCGCACCAGCTTGCCCTTGAACTGAAGATCGGGCTCGTCAAGCAATGGCGGGGCGTGGTTTGGTCTCTTGACGACCACCCGACGTTGTGCGATTCGCAACGCGGCCTGCGCGAGCGACTCGGCGTCTTCATCATTGCCCACGATGTCGCGCACGAGACGAATGTGCTTCTTGGCCAATGCGCTTTGCTTGCGTTTGGGCGGGTACATGGGGTCGACGTACACCACGTCGGGTTTCGTCTTCATCGACTCCAGGAACGCTTTCGCATCCCCGATCGTCACCTGCAACCGATCCTTCAGACGCTCGGCGTGAACTGGCGATTCCAGAGCGCGGCGAAGTCCGTCCTGCAGGAGCCGACCAATGACCGGTGATCGCTCCACCGCCATGACTTCAAAACCCATGCACGCCAGCAGAAACGCATCGTGCCCCAGACCGGCCGTGGCATCGACGACGGTTTGCGTATCCTTCCCGATCGCCTTGGCCAGAGGTTGCTTACGAGACAAATTTCCGGGGCCAGTGCGGAGATCGATATCGGAAAAATCGACTGTGTATCCACTCTCCGCGGGGTGCTCCGCATCGAGCAGGCAGACCCCCTGATCTGAAAACTCAAGCAGGTAGCATGATGTATTGGCCATTCGGGCATGATGCCAGGGGAGGCCGTACTTCTTGGCGAACCGTCTGGCCTCGTCCCGGATGATGGGGGTGGCATCATTCGACGTCACCACGACAGAAAGCATGTCATTCAAGGAAGAGCCTGGATTGTTTGAATCCGCATTCATACGTGGTGGGGTCATTACTGGGCAAAGCGGCAACAGTTCACGGACTTGGACATATAGTAGTTGCAAGAATCCCCTTCGATTGGAGTGAAGACGTGAAGCGGACAATCCTTTTTTCCATGAGCCTCCTCATTGCATCGCCTCCCGCCTCGGGGCAGGCCATCGATGTCGAGAAATTCACCCTCGACAATGGGATGACCTTTTTGCTCCTGCCTCGCGATGAACAACCCAACACCATCGCGGCGGGCTGGCTCGCCAACGTCGGCTCGGTCAACGAACGCCCCGGCATCACCGGACTCAGTCATTTCTTCGAGCACATGATGTTTAAAGGGACGACCACGATCGGCACGAACGACGCGGCGAGCGATGCCAGGCTTCGCGCCGAGCAGGAGGTGGTGAAGAACCGCCTCAACGACCTGATCTGGCATGGGCAATCCGAACGCGCCAGGCGGGGCGAGATCGACGATCCCTGGGATCCCATGCATGACACTGATGAGATCATGGCATTGAAAAGGCAACTTCGCGATCTCCAGGCGCAACACAAGGCCTTCATCGTCGAAAGCGAATTTGACCGCATTTACATGAATGAAGGCACCACGGGACCCAATGCGTTCACTTCGCACGAGCTCACGTATTACATACTCAATCTTCCCAGCAACAAGTTCGAGTTGTGGGCCTGGATGGAATCCGATCGCC
>JAPULD010000479.1 GCA_027295365.1 Planctomycetota bacterium | reverse complement strand
TTGGAGTGCGCATGGCCCTCGGAGCGGGTAGTCATGAAGTACAAAGTCTCGTGATGAAGGAGGGCCTATGGCTCACGGGCGTGGGGATTATCGTCGGGCTGGGGCTGACGGTTCTTGTCGCTCCGGTGCTTCAAGGCATGCTGTTGAACGTGAATTCGATTGATGGGGTGCTGTATGGACTCGTCACCGGATTGCTGGTTCTCATCGCCACGTTGGCGTGTTTCATCCCGGCACGAAGGGCGACGAAAGTCGATCCCATGGTGTCCTTGCGTTGCGAATAGGAGATTGGCCCATGTATTCGTTCATCCAGGACATTCGGTTTGCCTTTCGAGTCATGGTGAAGAATTATGGCTTGACGTCCATCGCCGTGCTCACGTTGGCGCTGGGTATCGGGGCAAACACTGCGATCTTCAGTCTCGTTGACGCCTTGCTCATCAAGCCCTTGCCGTTTCCCGATCCGGATCGGCTGGTGTTTCTCTGGAATAAAAATCCGAATCTCTCCTTCAATCAGATCGGCCTGACCAATGAAGATTTCCTGGACTATCAGAAACAGAGCAGTTCATTCGAGGCGATGGCGCTCTATGAATACGATTCCGCCACCTTGACCGGAAGTGGAACGCCACAAGAAATCAATTTGATCAGGGCTCAGCCCGAGATGTTGTCGTTGCACAATCTACCGGCGGAACTCGGCCGCTTCTACACGAACGATGAGCTTGAAGGGATGGATGACGTCATCGTGTTGAGTCATTCATTCTGGCAATCCAGATATGGCGGGGACGTCAATATTGTGGGCCAGGAAATCTCGCTCAAGCATGAAACCCGCACCATCATCGGGGTCCTGCCCAAGGCCTTCACGATCAACTGGAACCGCGTTGACGCGTGGGTTCCCCTTGTCCTGGGGCCGGACGATCTCAATCGTGAGAATCACAATTGCAGGGCCGTGGCGAGGCTGTTGCCGGGGGTGAGTCTCGATGCGGCCCAGGTTGAATTGTCCAACATCGCATCCCGTCTGGGCCAGGAATACCCCGATACCAACGCGTCCTGGGACGTGGTGTTGGAATCCTATCGTGATGACGTCATCGACAAGGATGGGCAACTCGCCTTCCTGTTCCTGTCGTTCGCGGTGGCGTTCGTCCTGCTCATCGCCTGTACCAACGTGGCCAATCTGCTCCTGGCCAGATCCTCGGCACGACAACGGGAGTTTGCGGTTCGCATCGCTCTCGGAGCCGGGCGATGGCGAATGATGCGCCAATTGATCTCCGAAAGCCTGGTCCTCGCCGTGCTGGGTGGAATTGGTGGATTGCTCTTTGCCATGTGGGGCATGGATGCGATGGTGGCTTCGTTGCCGGAACGAATCCCGCTGAAGGACGAAATTAATTTGAATCCGCGAACGCTGTCCTTCACGGCGATGGCCTCGCTGGTTTCGGCCCTGCTCTTCGGGCTGACGCCTGCGATTCGCAGTGCGAAAGTGAGTCTGGTTGAGTCGCTCAAGGACGGGACGTCATCAACATCGGCTTCAAAAGCGCGGCGGCGAGGACGTGACGCGTTGGTCGTCGGGCAGATCGCCATGGCCATGGCGCTCGTACTTTGCACGGGACTCATGGTCAAGAGCTTTCTCAACATCATGAAGTTCGATCCCGGCTACAACATGAGCCAGATATTGACGATGCAGGTGAAGCTGTCGGATTCCGATTACCAGAGTGACGAACAAAAGAACCAGTTCACCAATCAGTTGGTCGAACGAGTCCGCAGCTTGCCCGGCGTCATCGTTGCGACGGCATCGTACGACATTCCGTTGGGATCCTTTCCCCAATCGACCTTGCATGTGCAGGGGTTTGAGAATCCAGACGAGAATGCTGAACTCTGGACGCCCTTCAATTACATCGGTACGGACTATTTCAAGACCCTTCGCACATCGATTCTGGAAGGACGTGAATTTACCGATCAGGATGAAGCGGACAGCCCGGGGGTTGCAATGGTCAACACGTTCCTGGCGGATCGATTCTGGCCCGGCGAGTCGGCCCTGGGCAAGTTGATCCGTCTCGACGATGGTGAGGATGACCCATGGATCATGGTGGTGGGTGTCGTCGAGAACACCATCATGGATTTTATGGATCCAAATGCTGAATTCGAAGTGTATTTGCCTACGACACAGGCACCACGGTCGAGGATGAACTTCATGGCCAGGACGGAAGGCGATCCCCATGCCCTCGTGGCCTCGATGCAGGGTGCGGTCTGGGCGATTGATCCGAATCTCCCCATTTCCGTCGTTCAGACGATTGATGATCGATTTGAAGAGAACTTCAGTACCTACGGGACCTTTGTCGGGATGATGTTTGCGCTGGCATCGATCGCGTTGGTGCTTTCCTGCGTCGGTTTATACGGGGTGATGGCTTTCACCGTGCAGATGCGAACCCAGGAATTGGGCATTCGTCTGGCTCTGGGGGCCACAACTCGCGATGTGTTGAGTCTCATCCTGCGTCGGGGAATCGGCATCACGATGATCGGGGTGATCATCGGAGCCGTGATGGCGACTGTTCTCGCCAGACTCCTGGAAAGCATCATGCTCGATGTCACACCCACCGACCCGGTCATCTTCCTCGGCGTGGGGGGGATGCTGGTGTTCGTCGCGTTGCTGGCGTGTTATTTGCCCGCTCGAAGAGCCACGAAGATCGACCCGTTGAAATCACTTCGATACGAATGAAACGATATGTGAGGAGTTGGTGTGCAATCTATCATTCAGGATACAAAAATCGGATTCCGGGGTTTGATGAAGACGCCCGGTTTTACGTTGGCCGCAACGCTCTGCCTGGCCCTCGGGTTCGGAGCCAACACCGCAATTTTTTCGATCGTCAACGCCGTGCTCTTGCGACCACTCCCGTATCCTAAATCACAGGAGATCGTGCAGATCCTGATCGGTGACGAAGTAGGAAACGCCTCCCTGACGAGTGCGCTCGAATTTGATTTCTCACGGGAGCGATCGCGCGCGTACGAGAAGATCGCCGCGCTCGATTCCATGGTGGGGGGTTACAACATCACGTATGGTGAAGGCCGGCAAGCGGTCCGAGCCGACGGGTACCAAGTCACGGCGGAGTATTTTGACGTACTTGGCGTAAGACCCGCGCTTGGTCGAACGTTCCACCCGGGGGACGACGAACCCGGCGCCGCGCCGATGGTCGTGCTCAGTCATTCGATCTGGCGACGCCAATTCAATGCGAACCCAGACGTGGTTGGACTGAACGTTGAACTCAACAATGTCCCTTACACCGTGTTGGGTGTGATGCCCGAGAATTTTCAATCATATCCGGCTTCAGATTTATGGTTGCCGCTCGCGTACAAGGAAGTCCTGGACGTCGGGTCTTACAACTATCAGGTGCTGGCCCGATTGAAGTCCGACACGACGTTACAGGCTGCCCAAGTCGACGCGAATCGAGTCGGGTGGGAGTTTGCCGCCGCGCATCCCGAACGCGAAGGACAATCCCAACGTGGACTTCTGGTCCATCCGTTTCAGGACATGGTCGTAGGCAATTCGCAATTGCCCTTGCTGTTGCTCGGAGCGGCGGTGGGCCTGGTGTTGCTGATCGCCTGCGCCAATGTGGCGCATCTGCTGATGGCTCGTTCGACGGATCGGAAACGGGAGATGGCCGTTCGCGTTGCCTTGGGGGCTCCTCGTGGGCGGTTGATCCGACAGTTGATGACCGAAAGCGTATTGCTGGCATTGCTCAGCGGCTTGCTGGGCTTGCTTTTAGCCTTCTGGAGTTTCGACATTCTTCTCGCGTTGATGCCCCAGGACTTGCCAAGACGCGAAGGCATCGCCTTGGATGGCCCGGTGCTGGGATTTTCACTCATTGTTTCCGTGCTGACCGGTTTGATCTTTGGTCTGGTCCCGGTCATTCACACCTTCAGCCTCGACGTGATCAATTCACTCAAGGACGGCGCGGGGCGATCTTCCTCCGGTGGCCATCGGAACGTCATGCGGGGGTTGCTTGTGTCCAGCGAAGTGGCGTTGTCTCTGGTGTTGCTCATCGGGGCGGGCTTATTGATGCAGACGTTTTATCGATTGTCGTCCGTCGATCCGGGATTCAAGACGGACCATGTTCTTACAGCTCAACTTTCAATGACCGACGTCGCGTATGCCTCGACTCGGCCATTGTCAGAATTTCGAACACAACTCAAGAGCCGACTGGACGGACTTCCCGGCGTCAAACACGTGGCAATGTCGAGCAATCTGCCGCTTGAGCAGCCGCTCAATCTTCCGATCGCATTGGAATCATGGACCGAACGAATGGTCAGCGTGGAATACCGATTGATCTCGCCTGAGTATTTTCAGGCGTTGGGAATTGCGCTCCGAAAAGGTCGCGTATTCACCCACCACGACACGAGCGAGGCTCCCGCAGTGGTCATCGTGAACGAAACGTTTGCACGACGATATTTTGAACATGACGACTCGATTCGCCAACGATTGACCGTTAAGTATATCGCCGATCGAACCCGCGACGTCGTTGGGGTAGTGGCCGACGTTCGCGAATTCGGTCTCGCAACCGATGCCCCCGCGACGATCTACCTGCCGTACGATCAGGCTCCCGACGAGATCACAAAAATCGTCAATTCGTTTTTGCCCATGAATTTGGTGTTGCGGACGGAAGGCGATCCGATGGCGTTGGCCGGGGCCTTGCAAGGAGAAATCGAAACCGTCGATTCAAGTGTCCCGCTTTCCAACGTCCGCAGTATGACGCAGGTGCATGCATCGTCGATCGCTGAACAACGATTTCGCATGATCCTCATCGGAGCCTTTGCACTCCTGGCGTTGTTGCTCAGCGCGGTTGGATTGTATGGCGTAACGAGCTACGCCGTAGCCCAACGTACACGCGAGATCGGCATTCGGATAGCGTTGGGGGCGAAGCCGGGATCCGTTCAGCGGCTCGTGATCTTGAAGGGACTTCAATTCTCGGTGGTGGGTATCGTGATCGGGACGGTCGGTGCGTTGATCCTGACTCGGTATATGGCGAACCTGCTGTACGACGTCAGTCCCACGGATCCATTGACCATCGGGGGGCTGGGGGCTCTCATGCTGGGGCTGGTTACGTTGGCCAGTTATCTTCCGGCTCGTCGCGCGGCGAGAATCGATCCCTTGGTCGCCCTTCGGCAGGAATAAATTGAATGAAATCGATGGCATCGAATTCACAATGATCTTTGTATGAGTGGCATACTGAATGACGTAAAGACGAGTCTTCGTTCCCTTCTGAAGAATCCGGGATTCGCGGTGGGGGTGATTCTCATCCTCGCCCTGGGAATCGGGGCGAACACGACGGTGTTCAGCCTCGTGAACGCCTTCCTGC
>JAPULD010000478.1 GCA_027295365.1 Planctomycetota bacterium | reverse complement strand
AGTCCTTGAACCGACTCCCGAAGACAACACTGACAACTGACAACTGACTACCACCCAGTCATCAAAGGAAAATTCACCCATGGCTGCCAAGCAAATTGCTTATGACAACGACGCCCGAGAGATGATTCTCAGGGGCATTCGGAAACTCGCCAAGGCCGTCAAGGTGACCCTGGGCCCCTCAGGCCGCGTGGTCATCCTTGAAAAGTCCTTCGGCGCACCCACCGTGACCAAGGACGGCGTCACCGTCGCCAAGGAAATCGAACTGGATGATCCCTATGAGAACATGGGAGCCCAGATGGTCAAGGAAGTCGCCAGCAAGTCCTCCCGGGACGCGGGCGATGGCACCACCACCGCGACGATCTACGCCGAGGCGATTTTCGCCGAAGGCCTGAAGAACATCACCGCCGGCGCGAACGCCAACCAGGTGAAGCGAGGCATCGACATGGCCGTCGAGGCCATCACGAACGAGCTTGCCTCCATGAGCAAGAAGATCTCCTCCTCCACGGAGATCGCCCAGGTCGGCACCTGCGCCGCCAACCAGGACACCAATATCGGCAAGATCATCTCCGAGGCCATGGACAAGGTGGGCAAGGATGGCGTGATCACCGTCGAAGAGGGCAAGTCCCTCGAGACGTACGTCGAGCTCGTCGAAGGCATGCAGTTCGACAAGGGCTATCTTTCGCCTCACTTCGTTACCGATGTGACTTCAATGGAATGCGTCCTCGAAGATTGCCTCGTCCTCGTGCACGAGAAGAAGCTTTCCAGCGCCAAGGACCTCATCCCGTTGCTGGGCAAGGTCGCCGAAGCCGGCAAGAGCCTGCTCATCATCGCCGAAGACATCGAAGGCGAAGCCCTGGCCACCCTCGTGGTCAATCGCCTCCGGGGCGTCCTGAAGATCGTGGCCGTCAAGGCTCCGGGCTTCGGTGATCGCCGCAAGGAAATGCTCCAGGACATCGCGATCCTGACCGGCGCGCAACCCGTCATGGAGGAACTGGGCATCGACCTGGAGACCTTCACCCTCAAGGAACTGGGTCGGGCCAAGAAGATCACCATCGACAAGGACACAACCACCATCATCGAAGGTGTGGGCAAGTCCAGCGACATCAAGGGTCGCATCGAGCAGATCAAGGCTCAGATCGAGAACACAACGAGCGACTACGACTCCGAGAAGCTCCAGGAACGACTCGCCCGTCTCGCGGGTGGCGTCGCCCAGATCAACGTGGGCGCGGCAACCGAAGTCGAGATGAACGAGAAGAAGGCCCGCGTCGAGGATGCCCTGCACGCCTGTCGTGCCGCGGTCGAGGAAGGCATCCTTCCCGGAGGCGGCACCGCAGTGCTTCGTGCCCGTCGCGCTCTCGAAGGAATCCGCAAGAAGGCCAAGGGCGATGAGAAGCAAGGCGTGGACATCGTGGGTCGCGCCGTGTCCGCCCCCATCAAGCAGATCGCCGAGAACTGTGGCCTGGACGGCTCGATCGTCTGCATGAAGGTCGAGGAATCCAAGGACGTCAACTTCGGTTTCAACGCTTTGTCCCAGGAATACACCAACCTCGTCAAGGATGGCGTGATCGTCCCGACCAAGGTCGAACGCATCGCCCTGCAGAACGCAGCGAGCATCTCAGGATTGCTCCTGACCACGGATGCCGCGATCGTCGAGATCAAGGAAAAGAAGGCTGCTGCCCCAGCTGGCGGCGGCATGGATGACTTTGATTACTAAGTTTGAACCCCTCGCATCCGCTCGTCGAAAGACGGGCGGATGTCTTTCAACTTGCTAAAGGGATCAAATCATGGCAAAGAAGAAAAGAATTCGCAAGAAGACAACTACTAAGAAGGAATCCACGAAAAAAACTCAGCCTAGAAAAAAAGCTAAATCACAACGCACTCGTCGCGTTCGAACGTTTCCGGCCTCAACATTTGAGGATGCCCTTGTAATTCCAGTTGCGATTCAGAAACATTCTCCGGGAGGGAAAATACGTCGTCTAACACTATTTGACGAACTTGGCAAATCCGCTGATTCGGGTACAAGTAAGCAACTCGTGACTAATTCGGGGCAATATGGTTTAACTACAGGAAGCTATATTGCAGAATACCTTGAGCTTTCCGAGTTGGGTGGGGTAGCGACGAGTAATGATGCTAATTCCAAAGATCGTTTGCGTGCCCGAGTAAAACTTGCGATTGAGAATATTGCCCCCTTTAGCGAAATGTACGAAGAGTATGCAGGAGCACCACTTCCTTCGCACTCTGTGATTCGCGATTTTTTAGCTGATAATGCAGTTGATACTGAATTCATTACTGAATGTATTGATACATTTGTCGCGAATGCAGAATTTCTGGGATTACTGAAGACGATGGCAGGGGCTGAGCGACTCCTCGAAATCGATCATGCATTGGATGAGATTGACGTTGGCAATCAAATCAATGATGCTGCTATACGTATCTCATCTGAGAACGCTGGCTCGGCACTCCAGTCATTTACGACGGAATCCAAGATTACTAATTGGGATGAAGTATGCTTTTATGTCACTCCTATTGGGGAGGAGGGAAGCGACGAACGCCTTCATGCTGATCTGATGACGGCATCATTTGTGGAGCCAGCCGTAGATGCACTGAGCCTGAAAGTCATCCGAGCTGACAATATTGGACAGCCCGGTATGATTTCGACTCAGATATTCGAGCATTTGAAAAAAGCAAAACTAGTGATTGCAGATTTGTCTTACTTGAATCCGAATGTGTTCTATGAGATGGCTCTGCGCCATGCTTTACGTATGCCGCTCGTTCAAATAATTCGAAAATCCGATAGAATTCCCTTTGACGTTAATCAGGTGCGAACTGTGGTGATGGACACCACGGATATATTTTCACTAGTCCCAAAAATGGAAACTTATAGGTCAGAAATATCCTCGCAATCGCGTCGGGCATTGGAGGATCCAGAAAGTATTGGCAACCCAATTACTGTCTTTTATCCAGAGTTCTTTGACAATCAATGAAAGTCGGGACAGACACGATTTCAAGGGAATCGGGAATAGAAAAAGTAGGGACAAAAAAGTAGGGACAGGCACGAGAAGAAAACGGGCCAGGTACGTTTTCAATCCGTTTTACAATCCGAACTCGCGGCTCAATTCTGCCAGAGGCCGTGCTGGATGCCGCCCAGGAGATAGATGGCGAAAGTTCCCTGCCCGGGGATCTCCATGGGTCCGACGGCGATCTCGCCCCCGGCCGCTCGGGCCGCCTCGACCGCGGCCTTAATGTCATCCACCAAAATGTAGGGCCTTACGACTGGCTCTTCCGTCTCGCGCATCGGTCCGCGCACGCCGATTCGCCCACCGGTATCCAACTTCGCCGTGCGGGCGTTGCCAAGATCGGCGATGGGGTTGCCGAATGTCACGCCATGCGTCTTGGACAGCACCTCGCACGTCGCATCCACATCGGGGGTCACGATCTCGAGATAGTGGATGGTGATGGCCTTTTCAACATCGCCTTTGGGCGGGTGGGTAGCGTCGCCCGCCTTGAGGGCGCACACGAGCAACAGGGGGACGAGACACAGGAGAACAAGACGGTGAGCGGTATTGGTCATGGCCAGTGAAACTCCTCTGTGAACCGGGCAACAGGGATTGAAAAAAACGGACAGTCAACTATTCATTCTACAACCGCCCCAGGGTAACTAGGGACCGTCACCGGTTATCCGCGCCCTGCCAGCACCTCATCGATTCACCAATCTTCAAACGGCGGTTTGCTTTCGCGCCAATTTTCGTGGCCGATCTCCTCGCTGTACAACACCTGCCAGCCGTCGCGCTTCACCCACAGGCTGTAGGCAGTTCGTAGTTCGTAGGTCAGGCTGTGCCGGATGCCGTTTGACTATCGAGACCGGAACGACCGGCCCTGCCCTTTGCTGTTCGACATCCGATCAGCCCCGCACTGACTCGGCATCCTCGGGATGCTGGACCTGCCCACAAAGTCCATAACGGCTGTTGATCGCGTTGAACCATGTCTCGCGGGAACTGGTCTTCAGCTCATCCGGCGCGAAACACGAAGCAACGCGGTCGAGAATCGCGAGCGCCTCCCGCAATGCATTCAGGTCTTCCGGCGAAAGTGCCGCGCGCGTTCCGTCCTCGGTGAGCCGCCTGATGCGATCGATCGAGACTCCTTTGAGGACAATTTCATTCACCGTGGCGTGTTTCGTGCATAAGCCGTACGTTCCGTCAAGCCAGTGTTCGTACTCCTCGGCAATGAGTTCCTGGAGCTCGTTCGAGGCGACCGTTCTGTCGGCCAGTCTGCCACAGGCCGCAAGCTCTTCTCGATATTGTTCACTGAAGTCACGCTGCACTGCATCGGCAATCGACGCGAGGTCGTCGGGGGCGTTCGATTCGATGTCGCGAATTCGATCGACATTCGATGGCGCGTAAAATCGAATTGATGCTTCCGACACCTCTCGAACGCTGGTAAAGCTGGAAACGGATGAGCGCGTCGTTATCTCGTAGGAATGCCGCGGAAGGCATCGCGCCTCGATCAGAGACAGGATTCGCCGGGTTGATGTTCCAGTTCGTTCGGCAAGTTGTTCGAGAGTCAAAAATTCCGATCGTATATACTGTATTACATGTGATGTACACATTGATTTCGCTCCGATTCAAGTAGGTGGGCCGGGAAAGAAGCTCTGTGAAAAATATGGATAGCACGACTTACCGGTGGACGGTTCGTCGGTCCGGTTGAGCCTGGTGCGGTTCGGCCCGGCGAGGAAAGTATAACCGGTCCTGCCTTTCAACGCGGCAACAACGTTTCACCCTTTCGCTCATCGTAGCCCGAGCACCTCGCCTGGAAAAGAGTGAAAAGAGGGACAGTCACCTATAATTGCTACAACCGACCCGGCTGTTTGGCTCACCCATCCACGCGTTCAAGTTCGTAGGTCGGGTTGAAACCCGACTCGGCGTCCATAGGTGATCGCCGGGGTGAGGATGGTCGTCGATGCTGGAGACGAACGACTCCGTGTCACGACCCGACCTACAAGATTATCGCAACCCAAGCACCTCGTAGGTCCCTGACGTGACGAGTGTGATCCTCACGATCGCGTCGCTTCGGTTTTTCCAGTACCAGCCATGGACGCCATCGAAGGGGGGAAAAATAGGGACAGTCACCACTTTTACATCCCTTGATCAATCCCCATCGTTCTGCGAACCCCAAACGAGCAGTGCCGCGCGGATCGCGTTGGCGAATTCCTGGGATTGCGCTTCCTGATCAGGCACCGGCCAGATGTCGCGGCCGACCTGGAAAAGATCGCCCCGCACCCCAAGCTCAACCATCCTGGCCTTGAGGGCGTCGTCGAGGTCACCCGTCTCGAGGACGTGGCTTGTGATCCCATGACACGAGCCGCACGATTGGGTCCGGAACGACTTGGTGATCAGTTTCCCGACGTTGCGCACTTCGCCCCGACGACTGGCCTCGGCCACTTCCTGAAGTTTGGCGATGTCGATCACGGTTCGCTCGCGATAGGCCTGGGCGGCTTCCTCACCGATGATGGATGACAGGCCATCGGCGATCTCCGCCATCCTCTTATACGACGCGATGTACGACTCGTACCACTCGGGAGGCGGTGCGATGCCCTGGTGTTTCACCAACTCGTAGGTGTGCCCGATGAGATAGCCATTGGCATTCATGAGCAGACGATGTTCGTACAGCAATTTCGCGATGATGCCATCGGGTTCGGAATTGGCCTGCAATTCATTCCAGTGGACGTCCCGCGCATCGACCGACCCATTCAGCGTCGAGTCGACATCGAGGGTGCGAATTCGGAATTGCCACGAAAAACGATTCCACCCATTGGTCAAGTCCAGTTCCAGTTCTTGAGTGCCCCAGAAACCCGTGGTGGTGATCACGCCCTGGGCGTTGACGCCCACGCCAATCCTCGCCTCGGTGCCCGGTTCGTTGGTGCCTGGCATGACGATGAGCCGCACATCCGTGGTCGGGTCGTCTCGCCTGGTGCGCCCCGTGTACATCTTTGTGGCGTCAAGCTGCTCCGCGGTGACGCCCGAATGCAACATGATCAGGTTGCGCGTGGTCTCGTCGAGCGACAGGCTGGAAGGCAGTACGTCGTATGGGGGGGCCGTGAGGTGGATCCCCCAGTCGGGGCCATCGTAGGGGCGGGACGAGGCCTTCATGATGAGGCCCCCCGAGAGGATGACCACGAGCGTTGCGCCGGCCACGATCGACAGCATTCGTTTCAAGGTTTGCATCCTCATTCTGCGAGCCATGGGGGCGATCAGGCTGCGTCTATCAATAACTTATAATTGTGAGCCACCGATCCGATACACGAAATAAAAAAATTATGGTGGGGAAGAAAACGGCACACATACGTTTATCGCGCGACGTCATACTCCAGCAACACGGTCCCCGTCTTCTCAAAGACCCGATGCTTCCTAAGCACGAGCTTTGCGATTGAGGAGGGCGACGGCAGCAGGGGGATGCCTCCTCCCAACAACACCGGGATCACGCCCACGTCGAGTCCATCCACGAGGCCTGCTTCGAGAAGGCTGTTGAATAGTTCGCCTCCTCCCCAGAGCCAGATGTCCTTGCCGGGCTTTGTCTTCAAATCCCGGACGTAAGGTTCCGCGTCGCTAACGATCGTCAGTTTCGGGTGATCGGCGGGCTTCATCGTGCGCGAAAACACGACCGAGGTGACGCCTGGCATCATGGTGTCCTCTCCGGTACCGCCTCCCATCGCCTTCATGGCGTCGTACGTCTTGCGCCCGATGAGCAGCGTGTCGAACCGGGCGTATATCGAGGCGATATCGACGTCCGGATCCATCACGATCCAGTCGGCCTCGCCGTTCGGCCCAGCGATGTAACCATCCAGGCTCATGGCGACGCTATAGCGAACCTGACGTGTCGGAGTGCTGCTTGTGTCCATCGCCTTTGACCTCCAAACTGGCCCCATCCTACAAACGTTCGATTGTTCACGTTGTAGTTCGTAGGTCCGGTTGAAAGAAAGAGGGACAGTCACCTATTAATTGGTTCGTAGGTCGGGTCCTGACCCGACCTGCAAACTGCTTCCTTCAAGCCTTCAGCGCATCGGTGATCATCGTGCGGCCCTTGGTCGTGAGCAGTTCCCTCTGGCCGCCGGGGTGTGAGTTGGCTTGTGAGGTGACTAGAGGGTAGCATTGGTGGATCCCTACCCGGGGATTTGATTACGGGGTTTGATTCCGGGGGTGCATTCCGGGGATTGCATACCGGGGGTGAAGGGAAGTTGCGATGGCGAAGGTGTATGTCTATGTCGAGGCCGTGATCAATGCCGATGGTCCGGAGGCGAAGAAGGCGTTGACGCCCGCCTTGAAGAAGAAGCTGTTAAAATCTGCGATCAAGGAAATATCCGCCGGGGTGCCCAAGAAATTATATTCCGCCAAGGCTGACAAGAAGCCATCGACCAAGGGCGTGTACAACGCCATCAAGGTGCAAGCCACCATCAAGCTCAAGATCACGACCAAGGGTTCGAACCTGAGGGTCGATGCCAAGATCAGCATGATCTTCGAGGCCCTCAAGTGGCCAAAGACCAAGGGCAGCCTTTTGGGGAGCGCCAAAAAGGGAGGGGGCGTTGAAAACGCCGGTTCGGGCCCAAAGTTGATCGAGGGGGCATCGGGCGATCTTTTCTATGCGATCGCGCCACCCATGCTCAAGAAGATCATGACCAGCGAGAAATTCATCAAGATGGCCGGCAATCTGAAGTTGAAGATTGGCGACAAGTAGAAGCCATGGTGGCAAGCGACGGCATCACCACGAGGACTCGATGCGGGGCAAGGCGATTCGAGTGATGAAGCGACAGCGGAAGTGGATGCGTTTGAAAGATGAGTAATCGACCTCAACGTCTGATTGATGGGGTAGAATGTGGAGCCATGAACTTCACCAACCTCATCCTGGGTTATTGGATGTATCGCATCCCCGCCCCCCGCCATCACGTCTGGACTTTGCCATTGGCCCTCGTGGTCCCGATGTCATTCATCTCATGCAGCACGAGTGACACCAATGCCGGTTTGACATCGATGCGCGATGTCAGGACGTCTCGGGTCATCACCGTGCTGCAGGACCCTTGGTGAAGCAACACGACACGCGCGGTCGCGCTCGTAGAATCCTGTGCCGCGGAGCTCAATCTCGACATCACGATCCAGCGGGTGATCGTGCGAACCGAGGCCGATGTTCAGAAGCATAAATTCATCGGAAGTCCCACGGTTCGAATCAACGGATTGGATGTCGAGCCGACCTCCCGGCTCAGCACGGCCTATGGCTTCGCCTGACGATTGAACGATTGGACGCAGGGTGCGTCCGCCACGAAGACGATGTTGTTCAATGCCTTCAAGGAAGCCGGTTGGGTGTCGGGAGAGTCTCCCTATGGGGTTGATGAGCCCGATTCAATTTTTACGGATTCATCGTCGGGTTGAGGTCGCGAGGAAGAAGAGCTCATGTCATATGAATTGTTGGTCGGAATCGAAGTGACCGACGATGAGCGGTATCAGGCGTATCGCGAGGCGATGCTGCCGATCCTCGAAAGGCATGGGGGCGGGTTTCGCTACGATTTCAAGGTGGATCAGGTCCTGCGCAACGACTCGGGAGAGCCGATCAATCGGGTCTTCACGATTCATTTCGATGATGAAGAGGCAAAGGTGCGGTTCTTCGATCACCCGGACTACCTGAAGATCAAGGCAACGTATTTTGAATCCTCGGTGGGTGCCGTGACGATCATGGCCGAATACGATCGGCCTGCTGAATCGGCGTGAGTCATGGAGAACGAAGGTTCGATTCCTTCGCGGGCCAGTACCATTAGTCCTGGATCGTTGCGGAACACGATGGACCACATCGTACGCAACGCGAGGTGTGGGGCGTTGATGGAGGGAACAGTGGCCAGTCAAATTCGTACTCTGATCTCGGCCGAATCAGACTGTCATACACTGGATCTCCCGGATAGAATACCCCCATGTTTCTGGAAAACACCACCGCCAACGTCGCCATCACCGGTTTGATCGGTGTGGTGCTGTACATACTTCTTCGCGTGTATCTTGCGATCATTCGGCCAAAGGTCTCAATCTGGATCCGCAATTTGAGTCGGACGGTTGATATGCAGCGTGATGGACTCGCCCTCGAAGGCATGTTCTGCACTGAATGCAGCTATGACCTCAGGGGCCAACATGTTGACTCGACGTGCACCGAGTGCGGCACCCCCATACGCATCGCCATTCGGGAATCGAATCACGTCGTCAGCCGACGACGGAGAACGGTGATCACCCTTGTATTGGCATTGATTTTCCTGTTCGTCAGTTATGTCCAGATCTTTAGCATGCCACTCATGGAGACGTATGTTTTTAGGTTCAGCGGTACTTCGTTTTGGCTCCCCGAGGAGCGACTCGCGATCCTTGGGGCCATGAGCTACTCCGACTTCATCCTGGTCATCATCTTCGCCTTCGGGGTTCTTCTTCCGGTATGGTGGCTGGTGCGAACTGGATTTCTTCGACGCCTGTACGAAGGACGAATGTATGTCTCGGCGAGTGTTGCGATCTTGCTTCTCTATGCGTCGGTCCTGAGCATCATGTTTCTGTTGTGTAATCCGTTTCCGCTGGAAATGATCGTAAGATCATCGGAATTGTTTAACGGTTGTTACGACATCGATCTGTTTCGCAATCCACAGCCCCAGCCCGGTCTTCTGGATGCCACGCATCCAAGTGCCCAACCACAAGTGGCGGCACTTCTTCTGGCTCTCGTGGTTGTCTGCGTCTCGAAAGGGCGTTCCGCGGGGAATGAAGAACAAGCCCATCCTGTATCGCATTCTGAGTGACAGAGGCGAGCAAACAGTTGATGGCGGGATAGCAAAAATTCAATTCCAACTCGTTCTGAAAAAGGGGCATCATCGATGGATCTTCTGGATCGGCTGCTTGGGCATGACGCGTGGACGACGAAGCAGTTGCTGGACTTGAGTCGAGGGCTGACCGAGGCGCAGCTTGATCGCGAGTTTGATCTTGGCCCCGGGACGTTGCTCAAGACGTTGGGCCACATTGTGCGCAACGTCGAGGTGTGGGGAGCGTTGATGGAGGGAATGCCGGCCAGTGAGATTCGTAAGCTGATATCGGGGGGAGATTCCCGGGAGGATTCCGGGGGTGAGTCCGGGGGTAAGTCCGGGGGAGGTTCAATTGAGGCGTTGATTGAGCGGCATGAAAAGGCAGCATCGACCCTGGCCAAGGTTTCACAAGAGGTGTCGAAGCGTGGGGCGTGGGATGCGACCTGGCTCGATTCGCTGGATGATCCTCCCACGGAAAAGACGTATGGGGGGGCGATCGCCCATGTCATCTCCCATTCAATGCACCATCGGGGCCAGGCGCTGTACATGCTCAGGCGACTGGGGGTTGAAGGCGTGCCCGAGGGGGATGTGCTGAGTTGGGAAAATCAACTGGATTCGTAAGGTCGAGGTGACAAACGAGCTTGGAGTGGGGACAGTATGGCCTTCTTGTCTTGAAAGGGTCATCGATGAAAACATGGCACAAGAGGATCGTCCTGGCATGCCTGCTCGTCTACTCCATGCAAATCATGGCTGGCTGTGCCACGAATCACCCGCAGGTGAATATCGAGGGGATGGCCACGGCTCGCCAGTATGACGCGGAAGGTATTTACGTCCGACACTTGCGTTTGAGGCTGGCCCCCTCGCATACCAAGGCCTTCGAGGCAATGATGAAGCGATGCGTCGAGGCAGCCCGGAATTCCAGGGAGAGGGCCGAGCCATTGGAATGGTTGTGCTATCGCGAATCGCCGGGCCGGTACTGGATCATACAATTCAGTGACGCCCTCGATGGTTTTCAAACCCAAAGCGGATTGCGGGGTTTTGCGCTCGATGTGGCCCGAGCCGAGAGCGCCGAGGCAGAAGGGGAGGTGTGGCGAATGCTGATCGACCTTGAATACGAAACAGAGTGGGAGATCGTCACCCGACAAAAATCCGACTGGAGCACCGTCACCAGCATGGCCACGGCCACCCACCCCAAGGCCCGCATGATGATGCGTATGATCCGGCCTGGTCTGGAAGAGGCTTTCGAGACGGCGCTGGCCGCACGAACGGGATTCTTTCGTGACCATGACTACCCCCTGCCAGTGGAGGGGTTCGCGACGCGATCCGGAGCCCCCGGTCTCGAAATGCAGGTGGTGTTTCCAGTTGACTGGCCTTCGTTTCATGAGACGGATTCGTTTTACGCGTTCGTGAAGAGCCTCGATCAGGAAACGCAGGATGTGTACGCGGGTTTGAAGGCTTCGTTGATGGAGACGATGAGCGGCGCGGAGTATTATGATGGCGATTTCGTGGCCGAGTTGAGTCACAGCGGTATATGAGCCATGAGTGAAAAAGACACATTCAACACGCTTCGTCCCGTTCTGAAGAGACAGTATCACGCGGCTCTGACGATGCTGAAGCAAGCGATCGAGCGATGTCCCGAAGAACTCTGGATTGATGATCAATACGCCAACCAATTCTGGCAGCTTGCCTATCACACGCTGTATTACACGCACTTGTATCTGCAACCAGATGCGGCATCATTCACACCCTGGGAACATCATCAGACGTACATCCAGGACCTTGATGAATTCAGGGCCCCGACCGAGATTCAGGACTTGTGTGAGCATCCCCACCGGCCGCCCCAGACGGGGGAACTGTATTCTAAATCGCAAGTGCTTGAGTACTGGGGGGTGTGCGACGTGATGGTCGATGATTGCGTGAAGATGCTGGACCTAGGGGCGAGCACGTGTGGCTTCCCCTGGTATGACATGACCAAGCTCGAACACCAGTTCGTGACGGTGCGGCACATCCAACATCACACGGCCCAGCTTGGGGTGCGATTGCGTGAAGCATCGGGAATCGCCATCGATTGGATTGGATCGGGTTGAATGATGTGTCAATTCGCAGGTTTCCGTTGTTCGTTCGGAAGAGGGTTGACCACCCGGATCGATTCACCCGGTTCGAGAACGAGTGCATTTGGGACTCGTTTGAGAATCAGGGCTTTCATCGATTCATAATCCGGGGCGGGATCGAAATAGGCCGCCGGTGCGTCCTCATTTGGGATGTGCATGGCCACTATCCTCTTCGCCCCGATGACTTCGTCAATGGAATTTGCCCAACTCCGACTTGTGAGCATCCAATAGGGGAGCAACGCAATGTCGATGTGCTCCTTCACGAGATTGTTGAGGGCGAATTCCTGGATGTTTGCTTCGGTGTCGCCCACGTGCAACACCTTGAGTTTTCCGATCGTGACCAGAAAGCCCAGATTCTCGACTGGAGGAGCGCGTTGGCGTCCATGATGGAGATTCAGGGATTCGATGGTGATGCCATCATGCGTGAAGGACTCACGTTGCCCCTCGGCGGGCAGGCTGCTTCTCACATTCTTTGCCAGGGCTTTTCCCGGGATGAGTTCGGCCATGATCTTCGTGGTCGTCTGGGGCGTCGAGATCAACATGGTATTCG
>JAPULD010000477.1 GCA_027295365.1 Planctomycetota bacterium | reverse complement strand
GCGGGGAGCATACAAGCCCCCTTAGCCCCCAACAACCTCCCGTCATGCTCACATTGACCCAATGCGACGATCCGGATAGCGTCCTACCCTTTTGATCCAAACCCATGACAATCACCATACATGACCTCGCAGAACGGCTCGGTGCGACCCTCAAGGGCGATGGCGACAAGATCGTCGTGGGCTGCGCCCCCATCGACACCGCTGGCCCCGAGCACATCACGTTTCTCGCCAACGTCAAATACGTGAAATATCTCCAGACCACGAAAGCCGGGGCGGTCTTGATCGGGTCCAATGTGACATGCCCCGAGGAGCTGACCTCGCTGGTTTGCGAAGATCCATATTTCGCATTTCGCAACGCCATGGTCGAATTGCATGGCTACCGGAAACACGCCGAGCCTGTTGGCGACCATCACGAAGGCATCAGCGAACGAGCCATGGTGCATTCCGAGGCGACGATCGGCCCGGGTGCCATCATCCACCCCTTCGTGACCATCGAAGCGGGGGCCAGCGTGGGTTCCAACAGCGTGCTTTACCCGGGGGTTTACATCGGCCGCGATGCGAAGGTGGGCGACGACTGCCTGCTGTACCCCAACGTCGTCATCTACGAACGCTGCATCCTGGGCGATCGGGTCATGCTCCATGGCAACACGGTCATCGGCTCCGACGGTTTTGGCTACGCCACCCACGACGGCGCTCATCACAAGATTCCCCAGAATGGCATCGTCGTCATCGAGGATGATGTGGAATTGGGGGTCGGCTGCGCCATCGAACGAGGCGCCATGGACGAGACCCGCATCGGCCAGGGCACCAAGTTCGCCGACCTCATCTCGATCGGGCATGGCACCACCATCGGCAAGCACTGCCTGATCGTCAGCCTGTGTGGCGTCTCGGGCTCGGTTCAGATGGGCGACTACGTCGTCCTGGGTGGCCAGGTGGGTGTCACGGGGCATCTCAAGATCGGCAACTTCGTCCAGGCCATGGGCCACTCGGGCATCACCTCCGACATCCCCGATGGACTGAAGGTGGGAGGCGAACCCGCAATCCCCTACATCAAAGCCAAGCGAAACTACATCGCCCAGACGGAACTGTACGAACTGGTCAAGCGGGTGAGGAAGCTGGAACGTGAACTCAAGGACTTGAAGTCTTCGGATCAATCTTGACACCATGAATGCAAAAAGCGAAACAGGCGGCCCCCGTTCGAGCCGCCTGCCTGCATGTCTGTTGCTTGTTCTCGATCAGTCCGAGAGTTTGGCCATCGCCACCTGATTGTCAGCGTTGCCCATGGCAACCTGATCGGAACTGGCTGACACGCCATTCCAGGTGGCCCCGACCATCACGCCCAAAAGGACCGCAACGATGATCGCCTTCTGGCTGGGTTCGATCACCTCATCGCCATGAAACGCCTTGCGCAGGTTCCGTGAAATCATGCTCGTTGACATCGTGTGCCTCCCCTCCCTCAACGGGACAAGTGTACCTGAATCACGTCAAGACTGCGATACGCGTCGCGAAGCTGCAAGGGCCGGCATGGCATTCTCAATCACTCGCGACGGGTCCTGCTGGCCAGGCAAAACCTCCCATCTGGACCGATCAGCGAAGCTTCCAAATCAGGCTGATAAGATCGGATTCCCACCCCCTCCAGTGGTCTTTTCAACCCCGGCGCGATACCGTTGGGCCATGACAACCACGACCGATACGACGACACTCAAGCACACCCCCTTTCACGATTTCCACAATGCCAACGGCGCCAAGCTTGTGGACTATACGGGGTGGGAAATGCCCCTCCATTACGGCTCCATCATCGACGAACATCACCAGGTCCGAAAAGCCGGTGGCCTCTTCGACGTCTCGCACATGGGCCGCTTCCGCTTCAAGGGCAAGGACGCGAGGGCGTTTCTCGATCGCGTCTGTACGAGACAGATCTGGGGCATGAGCGATGGCCAGATCCGCTACTCGATGGTCTGCAACCACGAGGGGGGCGTGAAGGACGATGTGCTGGTCTACCGGATCGGGGAAACCGAATACCTCATGGTCTGCAACGCCGCGAACCGGATGAAGCTCATCGAGCATTTCAATGAGGTCAAGGACGAGGCGGGCTTTGTCTTCAAGTTCGAGGACGAAACCGAAGCGACCGCGATGATCGCCATCCAGGGTCCCAAAGTCATGGAGCTGATGTCGAATTTCTCCAGCGAAGTGCCCACCCTCAAACGCTATCGCTTCACGATCAAGAACCTGATCATCGCGAAGGTCATGATCAGCCGGACTGGCTATACGGGTGAGGATGGCGTCGAGATCATCCTCCCGGCCAAGTTCGCGGCCAAGGCCATCGACATGATGCTCAAGAACGTGGACATGGACGCAGAGGAACCAACAATCAAACCGATCGGCCTGGGGGCAAGAGATTCGTTGCGACTCGAATCGGGCATGGCGCTCTATGGCCACGAGATCGACGAACACCTCGATCCCGTCAGCGCGGGGCTTGATTTTGCGATCAAATACGACAAGAGCGAAGATCCCGAGAAGAGCCCAGAGGAAGTTGGCCGATTCATCGGGCAGGATGCGTTACAGAAGTTCAAGTCCGAGGGGACGCCCCGAAAACTGGTGGGCTTGAACCTGGAAGGCCGGCGCAGCGCTCGTCAGGGGATGAAGATTTATTCCGGGGGTGGCGAGAGCGAAGTCGGTTTCGTCACCAGTGGCGTCAACAGCCCCACGCTCGGCAAGTGCATCGCGATGGCGTATGTCGATACAGGGCATTGCGAAACAGGATCGAAATTGCAAATTGATCTGGGTCGCGCCAAGGCTGATGCCGAAGTGATCGCGTTGCCTTTCTACAAAGCACCGTAATGAACTCCGGGTGCCACAGACAATGGAGCGCCCCCGGAAAGCAAAGTCGTCCGTGCGTTGGGCGAACGTGGCACCCCCCACACCATCATTCACGCCAGAATTTCGTCCTTGATCAATTGGACGAACCGATCAATCTCATCGGTCGTGTTCATCACGTTCAGCGAGATTCGCATCGTGTTGAGGTCGCCGCCAAAGGCTCGGAAGACGAATCCATGTTGTTCATACAAGTGGTCAAAGACGTCGCCACTGGCGTGGCCCTCCACTTCGATGGCCACGAGCGAACAACCGTCCTCCCAGGTCTGGGGTGATCGCCAGGCCAGGCCTTTGGTTTCCTCGACGCGTTGGTGAAGATGACGGTGCAAGGCTTTGAAATGCGATTGCCTCGCCTCCAGCCCCAATTTCATTTGGAACCGCACACAATCCTCGAGCGTCAGGAGTTCGGCCCTGTTCCGGGTGCCGTAGTCTTCGTAGACCCGCGCCGTGCCGCCCCAGCGGCCTTGGCCCCACGTCACCCACATGGCTCGTACTTCGTCTTGGATCTCCTTCTTCACATGCAGCAATCCCAATCCCTTGGGCGATTGCAACCATTTGTGCGCGCTCGTAGCGTAGAAATCCACCCCCAGGTCGTTCACGTCGACGGGAATCATGCCGATCGACTGGGCTCCATCCACCGCGATGTACTGCACCCCCAACCGGCGTGCGGCGGCCGCCAGTTGCTTCACCGGGTACCTCAACCCCACCATGTTGTCGATGTGAGGGATCACCAGCATCCTCGTCTCGGGTTTGATCTGCTCCAGATATCGCGCGACGATTTCATCGGCAGTCATCCGATCCGCTCGTTCGATCGGGAATTCGAAGCGGCGCACCGTAAAGCCCCGCTGCGGAGCGTGATGGTTCCAGCACACGCTCGCCCCCGCATGGTTCATGCTGCTGAAGAGCACCTCGTCGCCTGGCCCGAGGGGCAGGCCCGAAGCGAGCGTATTGAACGCCTCGGTCGTGTTGTGCACGATCGCCAGCTCTTGAGGCGTCGAGCCGATGAACTCCGCCACGACCCGCCTGGTCTCCTCCACTTTTTCGCCCCACGCCGGCCCCCACATGTACAGCCATGGATTCGTCTCGCACAGATCGAGATACGTCCTTCGCGCCGCCTGCACCACGCGGGGCATCGTCCCGATCGACGCATGATTGAAGTATGTCACCCCCTCGCCCAGCGAATACAACTCCGAAGCGTCGGCGAAATCCATATCAGTGGGCAGGGCGTCCAGCGCTTCATGGAACGCTCCCTGCGCGTCGCGGAGCGGGCCGAGGCAGGATGCCGCGACGCCAGCCGTCATGGTTCCCAGAAAAGCGCGTCGATTGTTTTTCTTCATGGCAAGGGTCATGGAATCACCTCCACCGGTCATGGTACTGGAAGCGTGTTGTCCGTCGCATGGACAGACGGATTGGATTTTCGTACAACCCTCCCATGCGAATCGCCATCACCCGCGAACTTTCCCCTGATTTCGAACGGTGCGAGCTGACCCACATGCAGCGGCAGCCGATCGACATGGATCGCGCCATCCAGCAGCACGCGACGTATTGCGAGTTGCTCAAGACGTTGGGTTGTCATGTCATACAACTGCCCGCCGGGGAGGACATGCCTGACTGCGTGTTCGTCGAGGACCCCGCCTTCGTGCTGGAAGAGGTGGCGATCATGACGAGGATGGGAGCCGAATCCCGACGCAGGGAAGGCAACGCCATCGAGGAGTCGTTGGCTCCGTACCGCGCGATCGAGCGCATCGTCGCGCCGGGGACGATCGAGGGGGGTGATGTGATCGTGATTGACAACACGATCCACGTGGGTCGATCGTCACGCTCCAACGAGGAGTCCCAGTTCCAGTTGGCGACTCTCATGGCCCCTTATGGCTATGGCGTGAAGTCCGTGC
>JAPULD010000476.1 GCA_027295365.1 Planctomycetota bacterium | reverse complement strand
GTGTCCTGCAAAAGCTCGAGAAGGCGGGATGGGTGGGGCATCCCAGCGAGGGGCGCACCTACATCTACCCATCCTTTCGAAGCCGTCGAGAGGAGTACGCCAACGCGTAGAATGGATTTATCGATGGCGTCTTCAAGGGTGATCCGACGCTTCTCTTTCAACATCTTGTCGAAGACGAGCGGCTGAGCGACAACGACCTCGATGATCTGCGCACGCTGATCGAAGCCAAACGAAAGGAGCGTTGCGATGATGCCTGATTGGATCGATCCTGATGCGTTTCTGTTCAAGCTGCTCTGGCAGACCTCGGCATGTCTTGGTCTGGGCCTTGTCCTGACATCGTTCATTCGCCATCCCGCCCGACGCCATGGGATTCTGTTGTTGTGCATTCTCGCGGCGATCGTGACACCAGTCATGACGATCGCGTTCAGCAGTCTGGGGTGGGGTCTGTGGCCTGCCGTTTCGATGAATGGTGAAAACAGTATGCCCCCGGCGGATTTATAGGCCGCAGTCTCTTCGAGTGGTGGACTTGATCTTCCATACACACGGATATTCGCCGGGTTGTGGCTGGCTTTGTTTCTGATCATGATCGTGAGACTGACGAAATCCTGCATCGCCGGGGCGCAACTGGTCGCCCAGGCCGAACCGCTTCATGATGAGGCGATCGACAATGCCATGCGTATTGCGGAAGGTCGGCTTGGCATTCGTCAATCTCACCAGACCCGAGTCTCGGCTTCGATTCGATGTCCCGTCATCTGGTGTTGGGGCAGAAAGCCAAGCATTCTGTTGCCCCATTCGATGCTCGATCATTCCTCATCGAGCCTGCGTGCGGTGTTGTGTCATGAACTGGCTCACTCCAAGCGGCGTGATCATCTTGGATCGTTCATGGTGGAATTCGCCACCTGCCTTCTGGCCTGGCATCCCTTGATGTGGATCGCGCGACGACTGGCTTCGGACGCGAACGAACAGGCGTGCGACGCGTGGGTGTTGTCAACCGGGGCCTCGGCGACGAATTATGCCGACACGTTGTTGTCGCTGATTCCCCAACCCGCTTCGTCCATCGTCCTCGCGGCGGTGCACAGCCGGCCCGCCTTGAAGCGACGCATCGTTCACATTCTGGGCGACACGCAAGCGTCACCAACGTCAGGCTCGCGTTTCCTGTTCGTGGCGGTGATCTTGTTTCTCGTGTTGGGCGCGAACGCTTCTCTTGCACAACGCCGCAGCATGGATTCGACGATTGCCAACTCCGGTGATCGCAACGCTGCATTGCCGGCGGATCTCGTTGCGATGTATCCGATCGATGCGAACGATCCTCGTTTCGAATCGATGCACGTACTCCCGGCGGAACTGGATCTCGGATTCACCGATGCGGCTCAAGCCAAGACGGGATCGGTCTGGCTAGTCAATCGAACTCAAAATCCAATCACGGTTCTCGGTGCGAAGGCCAGTTGTGGATGCACCACCATCGAGGACATTCGCGATACGGTGATCGCCCCCGGCTCTTCGTTGCAAGTCGAAATCAACATTGAGCCCGGCACCGTGCCGGGCCAGCGAAAGACCAAACACGTGACCTTCCAGTTCGAAGGTCTGGACCCGATCAAGATTCCCGTGCACGTCACGGTGCGTGACACGACCAACTGATTTTATTTTCAATCGATGGACGCCAGTGAAACGCTCCTCAAGAGCGCCGGGCTGTCGCTCCGTCCCAATCTTGGAGTTCCCCATGCACGTTTCACGAAACAAGACCACGACGATGGCCCTCCTGGCCGCCTGCCTCCTTGGTTCGTCCGCCGCTCTGGCTAACGAGAATGAAGCCAAACACGCGGCTCTGGCGATCCCGGCCCAGATCAACCTCGGTAATCACCTCGCTTCTGCTGATACCCCGGGCAAGGTCTGGCTGATCAATCGCTCGGATGAGATGATTCATCTGGTGAAGATCAAAGGCAACTGCGGCTGCATCACCTTGCCGAACTTCGAGCCGATCAGCATCGATCCTCATCACGCGATCCCGATCGAATTTTCCATCAAGGCCCCGAAAGTGATCGGGAAAGAGAAGACCAAAACCTTGAAGATGATCTTCAGGGATCACGAAGCTCTTGAAGTATCGGTTACGATCGCGGCTGTCGAAAGTCCGGGTGAGGTCGTCATCGAAGATGAGCCTAAAGACGCACACAAAGGCTTGATCGCGGTGCCTGGGATCCTGGCATATGGTGAAGTCGAAGCCAACAGTGTGCACGATGGCGAAGCCTGGTTGATCAACACGGCCTCGCAGGCCATAAAAGTAACCGGAGCCAAGGGCGGATGCGGTTGCAGCACCATGCCGGCGTTTGAAACGATGACGCTCGCATCCCGGGAAGCTCGACTCGTGAAGTTCACGATTGAGGCTCCGAAGAAGGACGGCAAGGAGAAGGCCACCGCCATCACGTTTACAATTGCCGGTGCCGATCCGCTTAAACTCCCCATCACGATGAACACCCCGGATGCACGAGTGGCAAGAGCATCCTCAACCACGAAGTAATTCACGGTTCAGTCCGGTGACTGAAATCATGAGTAGAGCCCCGATCTCGATCGGGGCTCTACTCTTTACAATTCTAAGGGTGGCTGGGGTACAGTTCGTCTTTACCACAGTCCGAGATGCAACGAAACCATGAAATGCTATTACTTGGAAATCGATATCCAGGTCGGACTGGTATCCAAATAGCGGGATGACGTGAGTTTTTCAGCCGGGCCGCCTTCAAAGGGCATCACGTAGATGCTTCTCATCCAGGACGCTTCGGCATCGAATGGTCTGGCTTCAAAAGCGATCATCGTTCCGTCGGGTGAGACGGTGGGATAGAGTTCGTGAAAGTCCACGGTATCCGACAGTCGTCGTACATCGCCATCATCGAGGCTGAGCAGATACAGTTCCGTCGGGCCGTCGCGATCGGACACGAAGAGAAGACCCTTGGAATCGGGCATCCAGGCCGGCATGGTGTCGTCGGAATCGCTGGTCGTGATGGCGCGTGATTCGGATCCATCGGGTCGCATGAGCATGATGTTTCTGTTCTGGCCTTGCTTCGATGCGTAGGCGATCCATTGTCCATCCGGACTCCAGTACGGAAGGCGGTTGTCCTCGCCATTCGTGGTCAGGCGAATCGGTTTTTTCGCTTCGATCGAGACCCGATAGATGTCGTCCCGGCCATGAAGATTCGAGACGTAGACCATTTCCTTGTTGTCGGGGGAGAGTGATGGCTTCGCCCAGCCTCCATTGAAGCGAATGGCAACCTTGGCGAGGATTTCCCGTTCCCCCGAACCATCGGCGTTCATGACCCAAACCCCCGTTCGATGATCGCTGCCTCCTCTCGTAAAGGCGATGAGCGATCCATCCCAGGAAACTCGTGCGTCGAGTATGGCTGGGCGACCGGTCTTGTGGCGAGAGAGTCTGGTCTCGTCCGTACCGTCGGGGTTGACGGTAAAGACAGTCGAAGCGAAATCTCCGTTTCGCCTTGATTCAAAAACGACCTGGTGGTGAGATTTTCCTGAGGTTTGTAAGGAATCGAATTCGACCGGAGCTTCGCTGGCCTGCGTGCACTGCACACCGTGGCCGACCACGATCAGGCAGATCGCCCAGGTCATCAAACAGAACCACACCAAACTTCGATCACATTTCGATTTGATGGCGCATCGATAATTCAACAGCATTCTCATGAAGATCTCTCAGTCCGAAGAAAAGAAATGTCTTCACGTTCGACGCGCACGAATCATCAATGTTTCGCATCGTTCTAAGAAAAAGTATTTTATTAAAGCATTAATCCGCCGACGCGATCGGGCCCTGATAGTCGGGCTGATCGGGTGGTACCCCAAGGTAATCAAGCGTGGCGTCGATGATGTCTCGGGCGATGGGACCCGAGATCTCGCCTCCGTAGTGGCCGTTGAAATTCTTGTCGGGGTCGTCCATGATCGCGACGACCACGATGCGGGGATTCGTGTAGGGAGCCCCGGCGATGAAGCTGGAGACGTAGCGATCCTCGTGGTAGCCGCCCCCTTCTTTTTTCGGGAGTTGGGCGGTGCCTGATTTTCCGAACAGTTGATATTTCAACGACTGGGCTTTTCTGCCCGAACCATCGGTCATGACCTGACGCATCACATCGCGGGTGAGTTGAACGGTTGCTTCGCTCAGTACGCGATGCTCGAGCCTGAATTCGTTGTTTGTGGGGTCCGCGGCGGTGATTCGCAACGAGGGGATCGTGCCGTCACGAGCGAACACGCTGAACGCCCTGACCATCTGAAGGGGCGTGACCGCGATCTCATGGCCCATCGCCACGGATGTCTGGGTGTAATGCGACCACTTGGATGCGCTGGTCACGATGCCCGCGGATTCGCCGGGCAGGCCACAATATGTCTTGCGACCGAATCCGAAGCGATCGACCACGCTCTGCATGAGCTGGTCGCTCATGCGTTCGGCGACGATGGCCATGCCGCTGTTCATGGACTTGATGAGCACCTTGCGCCAGGTGGACTTGCCATAGTAAAAGGCATCACGAATTCGCCGACCTTTGCTGGTGACGTGGGGGACGCCATCGGGGGTGTCGAGGATTTCATCGGGATCGGCCAAGCCCTCTTCCGTCGCGACGGACCACACGAACCCCTTGAAGGTCGAACCCGGTTCGTAGGGATCCGTCACGCAGCGATTTCTCGCCAGCCTCGGGTCCTTGGCCCGCATCGGATCGCTGGTGAACTCGTCCCACCCTTCACGGGGATTCAAGACATCGGCCATGGCGAGGATCTCGCCAGTCTGGACATCGATCACGACGGTTCGCGCCCCGCCCGCGTTGTGCTCGAGCACGGCTTGCCTGAGCCTCGACTCGGCGATCTCCTGAATGACAAGATCGATGCTGAGACGAACGTCATTGCCATCGCTGCCGGGACGATACTCCTCGGGATCGAACCACAAGGCCTGGCGACGCACATCGCGAAGGTAGGTCAGTTTGCCATGGGTGGGCTCGAGCGTTTCATCGAACAAGTATTCGTATCCCGCGAGCCCAGTGTGCTCGACGCCCACCAGGCCTACTACGCCCGCGGCGAGCGCGTCATTGGGGTAATGGCGAATCGGGATGGCCTCCAGGCCGACCCCCTTGATGTTCGCATCGCGGATGGAATCAATCTGCGAATCGTCAAGACGGTTCGCGACGACGACATAGCGGCTGTCAATCCGCTTGTGGATCTTCTTGTCGATGTCTACCGCATCGATCCTCAGGAGCCGGGCCAGGTCACTGGCGATCGTCGAGATGTCCTCGACCACCTTGGGATCGACGAAGAGGCGATAGCCGATGGTGGTGGTGGCGATCACGCGACCATTGCGATCGAGCAGGTGGCCGCGTCGAGCGAGTTCGGTTCGAGATGAGGTCGAGGATTCGACCGCTTTGGGCAACCGGGGGTCGGGATTCAGCTTGAGTTGCACTACCCGCCCGATGAGAACCCCGAAGACGAGGAGGATCAGCGCGATGTAGGTTCCCGTCCAGCGAACGATGCGGCGTGACTGGCTCGTGTGCCTTTCATCGACATCGGAATGTCTGACTGGGTGATCCAACGATTCACTCTCCCGGATTCGTCAAAGACTCTGCCCCGGCGATGGCATGCTGATCAAGCGTGACGGGAATCGCGGGAATGGGAAGCCAGTTCAGTTCACTTTCCCGAAGTTTCTCGTTCAAGGCTTCGGGTCTCACGCGACGTGCGATCTCCGCCTGCAACAACCACAGCGTCTGCTCGGAGACTCGTTGTCTCTGATAGGCCCTCGATATCTCATGAATCGTCTCGACCTTCTGCTGGCGTAAGACCAGCAGGGAGGAGGCGATGGCCCCGGCAGCGAGAATGATGAGGATCAGTTTGGCGAACATGCGCGAATCGGTTCATCTTGTGCCACGGCTCCGTGAGCCGTGTTGTTGAGCGTGAAGAAGAGCAAGAGCACGACCGACATAGTCGTGGCATACGTGCAGCTTTAGTTCTTAGGCACTTTGATGACAGTGCCCGGAATCAGGCGATCGGGATTCTTGATCACATCGCGATTGAGTTCCTGAAGCTCCTTCATCCGGCGCGTGGTGCCCAAGAGATCCTGGGACAACCTGGAGAGGATGTCGCCCGTCTTGATCGTGTACATCGTAAACAGCAGGGCAGGCTCTGGCCGGGATGTTGTTGCCATTGGCTTTGAAGCGGGTGAAATCGAATTCGACTGTAGGGCCATCTCCCCTCGGATCAGCACCTCGGGTTTCTTGGGGATGCGAAGCCTGCGTCCCTCGTTGACCTTGTTCGGGTCAGCAATCTTGTTGTACATGGCCAGTTCCCGGGCCAGG
>JAPULD010000475.1 GCA_027295365.1 Planctomycetota bacterium | reverse complement strand
ACAGTAAGTCGTCACAATCCCCATCAATGGAGACCCGCATCATGGGAAGTTTCGTCATCTGCGCGTTTCGCCCCAAGCCGGGTCAGGAATCCAAATTGCTGGACGTCCTGAAGACGCACATCCCCATCTTGAAGGGGGAGGATCTGATCACCGATCGACCCCCCTGCTTCATGAAGTCGAGCGATGGCACCATCCTCGAACTCTTCGAATGGAAGAGTGCCGATCACTCGGAAAAGGCCCACGAGAACCAGGCGGTGCTGGACGTGCGGGCACGCCTGGAGGCGTGTTGCGACTACCTCACGCTGCGGGACGTGCCCGAGACGACCAGCCCCTTCCCAAACTTCGAATCGATCGACCTTGGCTGAACGGGATCACGCTCGTCCGTCTCGAAGGTACACTGAAGATTCGAAGGCAAGGGAGACCTCCGATGGCCGATTCCGAAAACACGCCAGGAAAGAACATCTACTCGATACCGCTCGCCACGCGATACCAGGCCGCGTGGTCGGAGATGGACACGAAGATTCTCGCGCGGCAGGTCTCCCAGAACGCCTACGTGATCACGGTGGCTACGGCTCTCGCCTTCACGGTTCCCTACGTCAGCCGGGACGACCCGAAGGTGGCGAGGTTCTTCATGTCGCTGCTGCCTTCGATGTTGTCGATGGTGTTCATGGTCTGGTACTGGGCTCTGGACAATTCGATCGTGATGCTGGCCCGACGCTGCTCCGATTACGAGCGGTTGTGCGAGGGCCAGGAGGCCCTGAACTGGTTCAGCGCGCCGGATCGGATCGGCAAGGCCCACGCCGACCGGGGCATCGCGACGATCTCCTATGGCTTCATTTCGCTCGTCACCATCCTGCCCTGCATCGTGTTTGCAAGTGGGGAAGGATTTGGCGACCTGCCTTCGATCCTCTCGATTGTGGTGGGCTTGCTGTTCGTCGCCGGGGCGTGCGGTTTTTCAGGAGCGGCGTTCGCCTTCCGTCGGCGCATGTTCGGGCAGATCAAGGCGGCCGATCATGCGTGAATGTCGACACCCGGACGTGTGGATTCATTCGTCGACGGATTCTTCAAGCTTCGATTCGTCATCGGGTCGATGGCGCCCCGCCCCGCACTCCGGACACCCCTCGACATCACAGCCTCGCAGGTCGTAGCGACAATTCGCGCAGAGGTAGGGTGGAATGCAAAGATAATGCCTCCACAGCGCGATGCCTCCGCCCAGCAGGATGGCCAGCAGCAGGGTGCCGCTGCCCCATTTGGTCACGTGCCGGGTGAGCATGAGACCGAGAAAAAGCCTGAGGGCCGCTTCATCCCATCGACGCGAATGCAGGTCGGTCATGGGATATCCGACGTAATTAATCGAGCCGCTGTTGAACTCCATGGCCTTGCCTTCTTGGACCCACGCGCCTGAACCGTTTCGCAGCCATTGAAATTCCAACGGTTCCGTCATGGATCCGTCGGGCCTTTGAAAAAGCACGTGATACGGCTCATCAATCGCAAATGCGGTCCAGGCCTGCTTCGATTCGGAGACGATGTCACCATCACGTACATACTCACTGAACACGATTTCGAGTCGTGGCCTCGACCAGACCTCGAGTCTTCCAGCCCTCGCCATCGACTTGAGTTCGCGATGCACGACGTAGACTTCTCGACCGTCGACGAGGGCACAGGGATCGGTCTTGTTGGCTCGGCCAGATTCATACGAGGTGGCCAACGGAAGCAACCCGACTACCACGATAACAAGAAGCGAGATCCCCCAGAGCAGGGCGAGAATGCACGCGATCCTTTTCAAGCCTCATCCTCCAGGATGGCCAATTGAAAACCATCGATGATCGACGCCTTGGCCTCATCCATCGTCAGGGAAGTTGCACCAAGTTCATTTTGCAGGCTCGTCACAGAACGCCCCGCCAACCCGCACGGGATGATAAGATCGAAGTGCGACAGGTCGGGATTCACGTTGAGCGCGAGGCCATGCATCGTGACCCAGCGGGAGACGCGCACGCCCATGGCGCAGATTTTTGATGCGTGTGCATGTTCAGAGCCCAGGGATGGCGATCCCTCGGCTTTGTTTGTTGACTCGACCCATACCCCAGTCGCTTCGGAATCGCGTTGGCCCTGAACGCCAAAAGTCTTGAGCGTGTCGATCACGATCTGCTCGAGGAATCGCAGATACGAATGCAATCTCAGGTTCAGCAGGTTGAGATCGAGGATGGGGTAGACGACGAGTTGGCCGGGGCCGTGATAGGTGATGTCGCCCCCTCGATCGGTCTGGGCCAGTTCCACCCCTGCCTCCTCTAGCATCCGGGGAGTCGCGACCAGATTTGACCTTGCACTCTTGCGTCGGCTGATCGTGATGACGGGGGGATCATGCTCCACCAACAGCAGATGCATGCGCCCTTCGCGGGGCGTGCCTCGCGCGTCGATGACTTCCTGCTGCAACTGCTTTTGCAAGTCGAACGCCTGGGCGTAGTCCATCGAGCCCAAGTCCCGAATGACCAGATCGAGCGTGACACAAGATTGTTGCGAGTCATCAGGCACGCCTTCAGTGTAGCGGTTGGGCCCAGCCCGACGTTTTTCTTGGCTGACGAATTCACGCCCAGGAACGATGGGCTGGGCCCAACCGCTAAACATCTGACGATCCAAGGTGTACACTCGTCCCATGCCCCAGATACACCCCACGGCCATCCTTGATGGCGAAATCGATCTTGCTGATGACGTGATCATTGGCCCCCATTGCGTCCTCACGGGGCCCATCACCATTGGCGCCGGGACTCGCCTCATCGGGGGGGCGTGGCTCAATGGCCCGCTCACGATTGGTGAATCGAACACGATCTATCCCACCGTCTGTTTGGGCTTTGCGCCGCAAGACATCAAATGGGATCTCTCACGACCAGGGGCCGGCCTGGTGATTGGCTCGGAGAACATCATCCGAGAAGGATGCACCATGCATCGGGCAACTTCCGACGAGATCCCCACCACGATCGGCAACCGGGGTTTCTGGCTCACCCAGGCCCACGCGGGACACGATTCTCAGGTCGGCGATGACTGTGTTTTCGCCAACAGCAACTTGGCGGGCCACGTACGCGTCGATGACCGTGTCATTTTAGGCGGCACCAGTGGCGTGCATCAATTCTGTCGCATCGGACGCGGCGCGATGTTGTCAGGTGGCGTCAGCACCAGCCGCGACGTGCCGCCTTTCTTCACGTTGACCGGAATCAGCGTGATCGGCAGCATCAACATGGTCGGCATGAAGCGTTCGGGCATGCCCAAGGAAGACATCGAAGATGTGCGTTGGGTCTTCAAGATGCTGTATCGAAGAGGCCATACGCACAAGAGAGCCATGGAAGAATTGAAGGCCCGAGCCGATCGCCCCATGATCGAGGAATACATCGAATTCATTGAATCCTCAAAACGAGGCATTTGCGCCGGCACGGGGAGTGCCCGACGGGGCAATACCAACACCGAGACCTGATCATTTTCACATCGTTCGTCCGAAGAGTAGACTGCGTAGGATTGAATCAGGAGTCCCCCACGTGTCTTTTTCCATGTGTGTGCTGGGTAGTGGCTCCGGGGGCAACTGCACCCTTCTTCAATTCCAGGAGAAGAGCCGCACGAGGTTCGCGCTGATCGATTGTGGTCTTTCGATGCGCGAGACGAAACGCCGCCTCGCGCCGATGGGGATTGAACTCTCGGATATCGATGACATTCTCCTGACCCATCTCGATTTCGATCATTTTTCGCCTCCCTGGGCGAACAACCTCGAAAAGTTCGACATCACCCTGCACATTCACCATCGCCACCGGGCTCGGGCGTTGCAGAATGGCGTCCAGGGTCGTCGCCTTGAACTCTTCAATGGCGAATTCCAACTGGGCGAGAGTACGGCCGTGGAAACAGTCCACTTCGCCCATGACAATCTTGGCACCGTGGGCTTCCTGATCGAACACGATGAAATGAGGCTGGGTTTCGCCACCGATCTGGGGCACGTGCCGGATTCGATCTTTGATCATTTCCGGGGGTTGCATGCCCTGGCCTTTGAATCGAACTACGATCGGCAGATGCAAGTGAACAGTCCACGACCCGCGTTTCTCAAGCGTCGCATCATGGGCGGGTCGGGCCATCTCTCCAACGTCCAGTCCTTCGACACCGTCCAGCGAATCGCGGCGGACTCCAACCTCTCGCACATCGTCTTGCTGCACCTCTCCCGAGATTGCAACAACCCGAAACTCATCAACCGGCAATATGCCGAGTGTGCCCCCGATCTGCTGGATCGATTGACGATCACGAGCCAATGCGAACCCACGCCCATGCTGAATGTGCATCGCCTAGGCGCGAAGGGCCTGCCCATTGAACCCCGTTCCGGGAAACAGTTGGCGATGTTCGATTAAATAACGTTTTCAACAGGTACTCATGAAGCTCTTCCAGGGTGCCACGGACAGTGAAGCGCCCCCGGAAAGCGAAATCGTCCGTGCCCTTTGGCAACAGATTGCACAACAACACGGACTACTTCGTTCCGCTTCGCTTCACTGCGCTGTCCGTGGCACCCGGCAAACGGCTAACCGACTAATCCGAGGTTGATGTGCCGGGGATTCCGGGCGAATCGATCGAGCGGGCCAGAACGTGCGCCTTTCGCGCATCATCCACAATCTCGCTCAACGATTCGGGTATCGACTTTCCCCAAGTTCTCTCAAGGCTCTTCTGATTTTCATCAATCATCATCTCAGCTCGATCCAATGCAACGGGGCGATCTTGAGGCACCAGTTCGCCAATTTCCGCCAGCGCAAAGGTCACCGCCTGCAGATTGATGATCGCGACCACAGAATCACGCCAGTTACGCCCCTCCTCGTCGTCGGGCAAGGCAACACTTGCCTTGGCGAAGCTTATCCATTTTCCCAACAGGGCCGTCCAAGTCAGGGTTTCGGGGTGAAGGGGTCGAGAATTCAATGACTTTCCTTACTGCGAAGCAATTGCAAAACATCATTCACCCCTTGGATGCTTTCCCCTTGTGGATCATACTCGGCTTCGTTGAGAAGAACGAAGCAGAGGAATTGTTTGATGACTTCGCGTTGATAAGACGTTTGTGAATATTCGCTGTGAGTTCGAAGCAGGCGAAGAATTCTCAATACATTGTCTAGCACATCAAGATTGACTTCCTCAAGGAACGAAAGCATCAGAACCGGAAGGTAGTAGATCTTCGCTTCATCGCTGATCAAATCGGTTTCCATAGAAGCGGTATTAAAAAACTGATCCATGTCGGTCTTTGTAATTGCCTCTCGTGGTAGCTGGCTGAGATAGGCTTGAAGGCCACGACACTCCTCGCATTCACAAGGCGCAATTTTTGCCGAGGGGTGTTCCATCCCATCAAACGCCAATCGGATTGATTCCAGGAGATCGCTCTTTTTCATACCCGTGATTCCCGTGCATTTGGACACATCATACTCTTTAAAATCAACCGCCGATTCCTGTCGCCAAACCACCCGAATCGCCGATGACGAGGACCTATGGCACGAAAGAGCAAGGCTGATTCTGCGCGCCGTCGCACTCCGACTCACGACCTCCCCGAGGCCACCATGGCTCGGCGGATCGGCTGGGTCGCGCTCGCGGCGGTATTCGTTTTCCTGGCCGTCTCCCTGGCCACATTCAACTCGGCGGACCCCCCCTCCCACGTCGTGGCGGTGCACAACGCCCCCGCCGCGAACCTGTGCGGGGCATTCGGAGCCGTCATCTCCTATTGGTCTTACCAGGTGCTCGGGATCGGGTCCTGGATCATGCTCTTCGGGCTGGCTGGTTTCCTGGGCGTGACGGTGACGGGACGCGTCGTGACCCACCCGATCGTCCGCTTCATGGGGCTCGTGCTGATGGCAATCACCCTTTCGGGACTCCATCGGCTGCTTCTGCCCAACGTAGGCCCCATGGCGGGTGCCAAGGGTGGGCTCATCGCCGAGGCGATGGTGCTTGAATTGCTCCCTCGCTTCAACCTGTTTGGCACATTGCTGCTCAGCCTCGCCTCCTTCTGCGTGGGGGCGGTCGTGGCAATCGATCAATGGGCCCTCGCGGTGCCCCGGTTCGTCTTGAAGACGATCTTCGCGACTCGCAACGTGAAGTTGCCCACGATGCCAAAGTTCCGCTTCAACTTCCTGAAGAAGAATTCCGCGCAAGCCAAGGCGAAGTCGGCGAAATCCAGGAAGAAAACCCCCGAGGGGCTCATCGATCCCGACCTGGGGGGCGTCGGGGCCACGGATGCGTTCGATCCCGATGATGAATATGAGGACGAATACGAAGAGGAGGAGGAAGACGAGTACGAGGAGGAAGATGAATACGAATATGGGGATGAAGAAGAAGAGGATGAAGTCGAGATCGAGGTGACGCCCCAACGCAAGAAGCTCAGCCCGGCCGAGCTGCGGGCCAAGATGGCGAAGCTCCCGGTGCGGATCGGTTCGCAAAACACGAAGGTCGCCAAGGACGAGGACATCCCCCGCGAAGAGGATTTCAAGGGCTACGTCTTCCCGACGCTGGAACTGCTGATCGATCCCGAGATGAACTACTCCAAGGAGATGGAGGCGTTTGTCCGCGATCAGGCCCACAACCTCGAACAGACCCTCAACACGTTCGGCATCGATGGCGAAGTGAAAGGCATCGAATCAGGCCCCACCGTGACGTTGTATTCCGTGCAACTCGCCCCGGGCACGAAAGTCTCCAAGATCAGCGCCATCTCCAGCGACCTGGCCCGAAGCCTCAAATCCCAGAACGTTCGCATCGTCCCCAACATGGTGGGCCGCACCACGATCGGCATCGAAGTCCCCAACATCCAACGAGAGAAGGTAAGGCTCAAGGAACTCATGTCAGGCGGAGCCGCCCAAGGCATGGGGTTGCCCATGTTCCTGGGCAAGGATTGTGCGGGCGAGCCGCTCGTGGCCGACCTGACGAAAATGCCCCACATGCTCATCGCGGGAACGACCGGCTCGGGCAAGATCGGAA
>JAPULD010000474.1 GCA_027295365.1 Planctomycetota bacterium | reverse complement strand
TCGCGAACCGTCGCGCTTCTGGGATTGCTCCCTTCGATGATCAAGGCCCCTTCCGCAAAGGCATAGACGATCGAGTCGGTCGAATCAGGGCCCGGCAGACGAAGCAGCGAGACGATCAAACGTCCCCCTTCGAGGCTTTGGGCGTTGTAAAGCGTATTAACTGACACATCCAGTCGATCACCTTCACGCGATCCCGTGGCCTGCACCTGCATCGTGACCTGCACCAGGGCGTAGGAATCTGATGCAGCCAGTTCCTCCACGCTGAGGGGTTCGTTGCCGAGATTGGCAAAGAGTTGGGCGTAGGGTCGAGCGGTGATCAGCGAGTCTTTCGATTCATCGCCCGTGCCATCGAGACCGATGACGATGCCCATGCCCACCAGAACATTGCGTTCGTGGCCTTTGAGTCGTACCAGATCCTGGATGCTCGTGGCGCGTGCAAATTCTGCGCTCAGACCCATCAAGATGAAGATGATGAAGGCAATTCCTGCCGAATGACGAATGCTCATGTGGGACCTCCTGTCCGCGAGCGGTGGTTTGCCTTTACCTATGCAAACCGCGGGCCAAATCATCCATCTCCTTGAATGCATGCCAATTCCCTACAATTTGCCAATGCTCAAGCCTGCCTCCCAACCCCTGACCGATCGAACTGGATTGAAGACCAATCCGTTCGATCGCCTCGGATTGTGGGTCGGTCCTCTGCTCGTGGTGGCATTGTTGATTGGCATGGCCAGCATGGGCGGGCAGATCCGTTCTGGTATCGCATTCGGTGCGATCTGGGTCCTGATGACTTCCCTGCCCTGGGCATTGTTCTGGATGATCGGGGCCATCGGACTGGCAAGGCCCCTGAGGCATCTGCTTGCTCCAAACGCAGCTGAAGGTCTCGCCATTCAGTGCGGCGCTGGCGTTGGCATCTTGTTGTTCCTCGATCATGCCATGGGCGTATCGGGTCTCCTGCAAGCGGGTGGATCGATCGGGGCCTGGACGCTCGTCATCCTGGGGAATGCGATGGCGGCCAATCAATTCAGGCTCTGGATGCTGAAGACCGATCGCCCATCATTCATTCCGCCCTGGTCCATTTGGCTGGCGTGCCCCGCGATCGCCTTGCTGATCCTGGCAACCTGCAGCGCGCCGGGCTGGCTTTGGGACAGTGAGTTCGGAGGCTATGACGCCCTCAGCTATCACCTGCAACTGCCCAAGGAATGGATGAGCCTGGGCGGCATCGTCGGCCTCGATCACAACGTCTACAGCCATATGCCCAACTTCATGGAAGGCGCGTATTACCATCTGGCCCTGCTGATGGGAGATGGCATCGACTCGGTCTATGCCGCCCAGATGCTGCATGCTCTGATCACGATCATGACGGCGTTCGTCACCTATCGCCTAGCGTCACGCCTGAATTCCTCGATGGGCGGACTGCTCGCCTGGGCCATCGTGATCGGCACTCCCTGGGTCATCGTGACTGGTAGCCTTGCCTACAACGAGATGACAGTCTCGCTGATGCTCGCCACCGGGTTGCTGGTGCTGTTTTCCGATGATCTGGAATCGCGACATGAAGCCATCCTGATTGGGCTGCTCATGGGAGCCGCTTGCGGGGCAAAGCTCACGTCCATCGGCCTCGTCGCGCTGCCTTTGCTGATTCTGCTGCTCTGGAAACTGCCACCAAAGCGATGGCCCTTTTCGCTTCTCATCGTTGGCCTCGTCGGGACCCTGGTGCTTGCCCCCTACTTCCTGATGAACTGGTCTGACACGGGGAATCCCGTCTTCCCGTTTCTCACCTCCGTGTTCGGTACAGGCCATTGGACGACTGAACAGGCGACGACGTGGGCCCTTGGCCATCAGGTCCATGGTGGGTTTGCAGCGCGAGGCATGGGGCTCGTTCACGAATTCCTGCGCTATGGCATCGGGGCGAATCCCGATGCATCCGAACCCTGGTGGCCCCAATGGTCAATCCTGCCCTGGCTGAGTGTGATCGCCTTGGGCTTTGGTCTTTATTCTCAATCGAGACGTCAGCTCACTATGAAGATCATCGTGATCCTGGGAGTCCAGATCACTTTCTGGTTGTTGTTCACCCACGTGAAGTCGAGATTCCTGTTGCCGGCCATCGTGCCGCTCGCCTTGAGTCTGAGTCTGTTCTTTCCAAAGGCAACGGAGAGTGACACCAAGAAATCAAACCCCGCCATGCTCAAGCCATTGCTGTACGTGATGCTCCTGGGCTGGTGCGTGATGCCATGCTTCATCTTCCAGAAGCAGCGCAATGGCCAGCCCCGGGTGATGATCGATTGGCTTGATGTACTTGTTGGCCGCCAATTGATCGACGAGCAGGACATCATGAACAGCGCTCAGTACAGTGACAGCGTCTACCTCAATCGCGTACTCGATGCCGACGCGAAAATCCTCCTGATCGGTCACGCCACGCCACTGTATTTCGATCGTCCCGTGATCTACCAGACCACCTGGGACCGAGGCCCCCTGTCCCGCATCATGCGTGACCAAGGTGAACATCCCGCCGACTGGTTCGACGCCTTGCGAATAGAGGGCTTCACCCATCTGCTCGTGGACCCCGAGATGCTTCGCACTTGGCACACATCAGGCTGGAACGATCCGTTGATCACCGCGGATCGCATACTCCAAGCCTCGGATCAATACGCCACCATCGAATGGCGATTCCCGAATAATCGCGTTCTGTACAAAATTGAACCCTTGAAGAATCCCTAGCTAGGCCTGCAATTGCTCAACTCAGGGGTAATACAGCCTCAAACGCAACTTCTCAAGTTCGCGTTCGCATTGCTTGATCACCTCGGCCAGATTCGCCGGCAGGTTGGCCGAAGCCGGTTCGTCACTGATCTGCTTGAGGTTTTCAAGAGCCTTTTCATATGAAGCGATGCGATCCTCGAATGATCGATCCTCGTCGGTTCCTGCCTTGATATCCGCCTGGGCTTGTTGAAACAATGTCTCCACATCCCTGACCACCGGTTGCACAAGCGGTTCCTGGAGCGTGTCTTCCACCGAAGGATCGATGCTTTCCGTCGCGGGTGGCGGTGACGCCTGAACTGGTTCAATTCCGTTTGAAGCTTGCGAATCGGTCGAATCGTCGTTCGTCGTTTCAGGGATGGCCCCGCTCGCCTTCGTCTCATCCTGGGGGCTCTCCGAGAGACGTCCCAGATTGGTGACGATGACGAGAATAAAGGCAATCACAATCAGCACGGCCAAGACGTTGATCAACCGTTGTTGCCGATTGACTTCTCGACGCAACGAACGATTCGCCTGGCTGTCGTTTGCGGTGGCCCGCTCATTCGTTTGAGGCAACGTAGTTGTACTCGCTTGTTCATACACGGAAGTCTCAGTATCCGCCCCCCCCGGAACCCCCGGGACACCCGGAACTGGGGGTACGTAGGCAGAGGGAGTGGGAGCGACTGATCCGTTACCGACCATCTCCGCATCGCTGGCGAAACTGGAAATGCCCCGTGAATCGCCCCCGCCGGCCCAGGCGGCACTCGATTTCACACCTGCATTGGATGTTGCCGCGGACGCAAGGGCCACTTTCTCCTCGTATCCAGCCTCCCAAGGCAAGGGGCGAACCTCGGGCAGACCCAGGTGGTTCCGATCGAGATACGCGCCGAACGGGACTCCACAAGTAGGACAACCATGATCTTCAGCGTTGACCTTCACATCACAACTGTGGCAATACCCCATGAGATGGGAGATCCCCGGAACGCGGCGGGCGACGGTCCAATATTGCTTAGTGGTCGGACCCCGAAGGATGGTGTACTTGTCGAGCTGACCTCGCTCGATGAGTCTGATCAGCGTCTCGTAGCTACACCCCGGCTGGTGGGGTCGGTTGGACATTCGGATGTACCAGGGGCCCATGTCGTTATGGGTGGCCTGGCGGCTGAGCTCGTCATAGAGGCCGCCGCAGGATCGACATTGATCCTCCGCCGGCTGGCTGGCTCCGCAATAGGGACAGATGACTACCTTTGTCTTGGCCATTGTTTACTCGTGGTTCCTTGACATCGGACCAGTTGGTGTGTTGGCTTAACGACCATGATTACAAAAAGAACCCGCTCGTTGGTCGGAATCCTCGGTTTGATCGTTCCTTGCCTCATCTTATACGGATGCAGTGGATCACAGGCTTCATCAGGATTCTCATCTTCTGGACGCTCAAATCAAGGAAACCTGCCGACGGATGGAGGATTGGGCTATACCACGACCGTCATCGATGCCAGACCGGTGGCCCTGGTCGATGGCCATAGCCTGTATTGGGATGAATTACGGCCCATTTTGAGTGAACGATCGGGTGGCGAGGCTCTCCAGGAAGTCATTCTGGATCGTCAGATTGATCTTGAGCTGCGCAATAAAGGCATGAAGGTCAGCGAAGATGAGATTGCCAGGGAGCGTACGCTGCTTGTCGAGACTCTACATGAGGATTCCGACACGGCGTATCGCTTGCTGGAAGAAATCAGGAAACGACAGCGACTGGGCCCGGTTCGGTTTCGAAATCTTCTGAGACGAAACGCCAGTCTTCGCCGTTTGACGAGGGACGAAGTGCAGATTACCCCGGCGTCCCTCCAGCGCACGTTCGAGATTCTCTATGGAGAGCGTCGTCAAGTCCGTCTCATCACGATGTCCACCTTGGCCGACTCCGAAGCGGCCTATGGTCGAGTTCAAGGTGGAGAGGATTTTGGCACCGTGGCCACCGAGATTTCCACGGATTTCTCTTCGGCCCGCGGTGGATTGCTGGAACCGATCAGCCGGGTTGATCCGGGTTACGCCGAAGCCCTGCGTCTGGCGATCTGGAAATTATCACTGCAAGACGTATCAAATCCGATCCTGCTCGATGGGCAATACGCGTTGGTGCAGTTGGTGAGGCTCATACCCGCTCAGGAGGTCTTCTTCGAGGACATGCGCGAGGAAGTGACGCGCGTGACTCGATTGAATCAGGAACGTCTCTTGATGGAGCGATTGGCACGGCAATTGTTGACCCGCGTCAACATTGTCTTTTTCGACGATTCGGTCAAGGCCAGTTTTCGAGCCGTTCGGGGCCAGATTGACGAACTGGTCGATCCGTAAGCGGAATCGCTCTACGACGAGATCGACTTGACGACTCCCCAATTCACTTCTCCAGAAGCGACGCTAGGTCTTCATCATCGTGACGCGAGCCAGCGCGATGGGAACGAGAATGAAGATGGGCAGGAACACACCCGCGACGGGTGAAAAGCCTGGAATGTCGGCCATCATCCCCAGCGCCGCGCCGAACATGAAAGGCACGGCAAGGCTGGCGCAAATAACGCTCTGCCGCATGAGGTTCGACGGTTCACGCAACAGGAAGCAAGGCAACGTGAGCACCATCACCAGGATGTTCACCAGCACGGATGAGAAACGTGAAAAGCGATAGCGGGTCAGGGTCCGGGTCGAGTCGTCGGTCGCACCGGGCGTGCTCAGCATCTCGCGGATCTGAGCCAGGCTGAGCATGCCGGCGAATTGCGCGTATCGACGAACGGTCAGCAGTTCGGGCGAGATCTCCGAAGCGTAGAAGTCGATAGTCTCCCGCTGGACGACTTCATCCGATTGCGTCTCATTCAGGTCCACCGCGATGATCGCCTGACCACCCTCAAGCCTCCAGCCTCGACGACTGGTGTCCCAGACCGCCTTGTCGGCGAGAATCCGCTTCGATGTCGTACGCCGATCCTCGCGTTCGATAAAGGTCGGCGAAGTCAGCGTCAGGGTATCGGGGTTGTAGCTCGGTGCCAGAAGCAGCGTCCCGTGGCCATCGCTGGTGAACGGCACCTCGAATTCTCCCAGTCCGCTCTTGCCGATCTCGTCATGGTCCCGCAACAGCAAGGGCGCCACACGAGGCAGGATGAGTTCCTGATTGAGCAGTTGCACCAGGCTAAGCACAAACGTGCCCGCCACGAAGGGCATGGCGATCCGCTGCATGCTCACGCCCGAGGCGAGCACGGCCACCAGTTCCTTGAAACGATGCATCTGGGCCAGGGTGAAGGCCATGGCCCCGATGGCGATCAACCCATGCAGATAGAGATAGAACTGAAAGAACTTCGGGGCCTGAAAATCGAGGATGTAACCAATGAGCGTGGCGAGGAAGACGAAAATGTTCGCATCCTCCCCCTTCGCATTGCGAGTGGCTTCCACGAAATCGTCCAGGTTCAGGATCAGGTCGATCGCAATGGCGAACACGAACAACAGCGAAAAGAGAATCACGAAGTTCGCCAGGAATCGTCCCAGAATGTAACGATCGATCAACAACATGATTCAGTTCCGACTCAACCGAAAATAGGCCAGACCCGCCGCCACCAGCAGCACGGCATTGCCCGACCACATCACCATCCCCCCGACCATCATTGATCCATCGCGCATCATCTGCTCACCCCCCGAAATCAGTATGAGGTCAAGGATGGACGGGAAAAAGGCCAGGAGATACACCGTCAAGGGTGGCGTGTGCTTCATCCAGATGGCGAGGACCGAGCCCAGCAGGATCAGCAGCATGGCGGTGGCAGAAAGGGAATATCGTTTCAAGAGCCGAGCGGTGACCTCCCACTGGAGATCAATCATCTTCTCATCTAGTTTTCGAGCCATCTTCCGAATATTCGGTTCTCCCTGCTTCACTCGATCGGCCCGTTCAAGAACTTCCGCCACGCTCAGTTGAGTCAGGTCGATATCCGGCAGTTGCTCGGGCACGAGGTTGTTGAGCGACACTTGTTGGCGACGGTTGCTGGCGACATCGCTCGCGCTCAGATCCCGCACCGTCACATCCGTCAGGAGCACATCGAAACTTCGATCACGCAACGAGTCCGACTGATTGCTGAGCATGGTCACTTCTCGACACGTGAATTCACGTACCGCCCGGTCTTGCACGTATTTCGTGATCTTCACCAGGCGATTCTGCCGGGACGAGAAACGCCCCTGCTTCAGTGTGTCGGATTCGATGACGTAGACCGAATTCAGATCCGTCAACCGAACGCTTCCCCGGGCCTTGAGTTCGGTTTTGAGATTGGCCCAGACTTCGAAATCAT
>JAPULD010000473.1 GCA_027295365.1 Planctomycetota bacterium | reverse complement strand
TAACGTCCACCCCCTCCGCCCTCGATGAGTTCCCCGATTACGAGCCTCCCAAGTACGACGCGTTCGGCCGGACCGAACGCAAATTCATGACGGGCTTCTACGCCCGACTGTCGGGTATGTCCGTCGATCCGCAGGAGGATGGGCGTCTCGTGGATGGCTCGGGCACCGTTGACACCGACGATGGCTGGGGCCTCTCGATCGCCCTGGGATACACCGACCTGACCAAACCCCTGTCCTTCGAGATCGAGTACGCCTATCGGCGCTTCGACACCGATGATTACTTCGACCCGGACACCATGAAGCTCGCAGACAACGAGGTCACCCTGCACACGATCACCGGCAACGTGCTGTTCGATGCCCCCAGGCTGATCGGACCGGTGGGCCTCTACGCCGGTATCGGCCTCGGCGTGCGGATCGAGGAATTCAGCTACCACAGCAGCGGCGATGACGATGAACGGGGCTCCACAACCGAAATAAACGGCAGCGGGTTCTTCTGGCAGGCGATGGCGGGCGTCACCTTCGCCATCAGTCCCAGGACGCAATTGTATGGGGGCGTTCGATACGCCGACGGCGGCGAGCTGGACGACAACGACGTCCTGAAGATCGACTCGGAGATGATCAACATCGAGTTCGGGATCAAGTTCTACTTCTGATCACACAACCATCCTATGAACCTGCATTTACTACTGAAGGGGGAGGGCACGGAGTTGTGGAGAAGGTGATTGGTTAATAGTTGATAGTCGATGGTTGATGGTTTTTGGGATTCAGTAATCAGTATTCAGTTTTCAGTAGTTGGCAGGCGGCTGTTTCTTCCCGACTCATCGCTCATGTCTCATGGCTTATGGCTTATGGCTCATACACTTCCGGAGGTCAGCCGGCAATCAGCAAGGCGAGATAAGGCACGAAGACAAACAGGAAGATGGCCATCTTGTAGTACATCATTCCCGCGTAGTGGATGGCATCGAACTTCTTCGCGCCGATGTTGAACCACTTGGTGTGCAGGTGATAGATCCAGTCGTGGGCCAGCATGAAGCCCAGCCACCAGACGATCAGCACCCCGAAGTTGATGAGTGTGCACCAGAGCAGGACTTCCTTGGCATATTCAACGGTCATCGGTTGGGCTCCCTAAACATTTGGCGTTTACATTCATCAGGATGAAATGGTACATCATCCTTCGATACTTCGGATAGAAGTGTATGGACTTTCGTCCACTGATTTTTGGTGAATGCTCTCGTCCAGCAATTTGACAATGTGATTGCAAAGTTCAACGATCAATCTTGGATTATGCGGCTGACACGTGGAAAATATGTGTCAAAGTCGTGTTCGAAGAGGGTCTCCAACAAATTGACACCAATGGCGACTCGCATGTCCTCATCGTCACTTTCGCCATACTGAGAAGCGACCTCCCAGACGGCGTCCGGATCCGACTCGATGAATTCCTCGATGACAAGGATGGATTGCCACCGGCACGTATTGTTCGGATCCTCAATGCGTTGACGCGCGATTTCGAAATACTCAGAGAAAAGTTCTCCAGCATCGATCCGAGCGCGGATCAGCAGGAGCCCGAGAATCCGGGTATCGGAATCATCGCTGCAACACAAGTGACGCAATGAGGAAACCGAAGTATCACCGGAGTATTTTTTTGCCCGCTCCCAGGCGTCATGCAATTGTTTGTCCCGATCAGAGTCTTGCATGCGATCGACTGCGCTTCCCTTCAGAATAATGATGGAATCCGTAGTGTAACAAGTCCTGGTCCTCTCCATCCAGGCGAGCAAGAGTACCGGGTGCAGAGAAGTCTGGCATGGATTGCGAGTGATCTATGGTGTTGATGCCGGACTCGACCAATGAAGTGAACGCAGCTTCCATCCCGATAACGTCTCGACCGCGACCCCGGTGAAGTAGCCGCCGAACTTTGATTCCGTTCCGGCCTTCATTGTGATGATTTCATCATACGACGCAGCCACCAAGGCCAGATCGGCGGCTATGCGTTCGACTCGCACCTCCGCCGGGGAAGAATCGTACCAGTCCCGTTTTCTGGCCAAGACGAAAGTTTGAGCACCCATTAAACGCAACAAGCCACCGTCTCACGGTGGCTTGATGCGATAAGTCGGGGTGACAGGATTCGAACCTGCGACCTCGTCGTCCCGAACGACGCGCTCTACCAAGCTGAGCTACACCCCGCTTCATAGCGGCTGAATTGTAGGGTGCACGTTGCTTGCGATGGATCGCCAGAGCAACCATCGACCAAGCTGAGCTGCACCCCGCCGACGACTACTCTATCGGCGAAAATCGACAATGGGCGGAGCAGGATTCGAACCTGCGAAGGCGTACGCCAACGGGTTTACAGCCCGTCCCCTTTGACCACTCAGGAATCCGCCCTTTCGGGGTCTCCAGGCCGGTTCTGCCGATTCTGGAGGTGCGTACTTTAGCCGCGCTGGAGGGGGGAAGCAACAGGCCCCCTCCCCTCAATTCGAAGCCTCATTCAGGGCCAGGACCTGCTCATGGATCAACCAGGCACATCGCGAAGGTCAACGCGATCCGATGTTCCTTGCCCACAACATCGGCCTTGCCGCACAGGACGTGAATCTGATCCAACAACGCGTTGAGGCGAGTCAAGTCAGATGGGGAAAGGCTCACCACTTCTCGCTCGATCCGAATCGTCCTTTTCTCCTTCGATGGAGCCAGTTCACGCTCTGCCTCGATCGCCTTTCGCAATTGCTGGTCCATGAGTCGGAGCCACGCACTAGCTCCATCCGCCTTGGCGGCTTGAAATGCCTTGCTCCTTCGAGGCGGATCGAGTTTCAGTAGCTTGGAGGGCAGATCGTAAATCACCCGCTTGCGTCCCCCCGACTCTTCCAGCCCCACCGCTTTCACGACGCCGATCTTTTCCAACAGCTTGATATGGTAATGCAGCGACTCCGAAGACTTGTCCAGATGCTCCGATAACGCTGCCAACGTGCAGGGAGCCAGATCGCACATCGCCTCGAAGATGGCGTTCCGCATCGGGGCGGCGAGAATCCGCAGCTGCTCGGGTGTCCTGACTCGATATACGTTTTTGAGGTCTGGAGGCATGAAACACCTTTATAAAATTAGCTTGATTTATTTTATTATCTCGGTCAGATCATGTCCACCACTTCATCCCATGAGATTGAGTCGCATCAATAAGAGCAATATGAAGCGAAGAAACGCCCTAGGAGAGATTCCCATGCCCCACAATTCTTACCGCCAGCTTGTCCTTTTTTCAGTCGTGCTTTGCATGACGCTCGTTTCGGGTCGCCCTGCCAGTGCGATGACCAGAGAAGTCGAGTGGCCCGATACGCTCGCCGCGAAAACCGCCAGGGCGTACATCGAACTGATCAACCAAGGCGATGCACAGGCGTATCGGAATTGGGAAAATGAACATCGAACCGCGGAATCACTTGCGACTTTCAACATGGACGAGCGAGTTTCCATGTGGAGCCGCATGTGTCAGATGTGGGGAACGCTCAATGTAGATTCCATCGTCGAATCAAGCCCCTACAAGATCACGATCTTGCTGCAGGACACCAACAGCAAACGGTGGAGAACGTTTACGTTTGAACTGGAATCCGATGCACCTCACAAGATGACGACGATGTTCATGGAACGGGCCATGGATCCCGCCCAGGCATCCTTGTCATGGGATCAATTCGATGACATCGCGGATCTCCTTACTCAAGTACGTAAGGACACGGGGATACCCGCCATAGCCGTCGCGCTCGTCAAGGATGGCAAAATCGTCGATCAGGCTGCCGTGGGCGTACGGGAAGTCGGCAAGGACGACCAGGTAAAAATCGATGATCGTTTTCACTGGGGTTCAGTCACCAAATCCGTGACGGGCTCCATCATCGGCCATCTCATCGAACAAGGCGTCCTGAACTGGGATACTACGATTGGCGAGACTTTGTCCGAAAGTGAACCCCGCTCGGAATACCTTGATGTCACCATCGAACAGCTCATGGGCCATGCGGGTGGCATCGAAAGCTACACCCGTCTCCAACCGGGCATGTTTGATGCCCACATGGACGAACCAACGCCGGTCGCACAGCGAGCATCGTTCGTTCGTGAAGTCCTGCAAAAAGACCCCCTAGGTACACCGGGCAAGACCATGCATTATTCCAACGCGGGAATTACCGTCGCTGCTCACATCGCCGAGAAACAGTCCGGCAAACCCTGGGAAGAAATGGTGCACGAGTACGTGTACGCCCCTCTTGGAATGTCGACTTCAGGCCTGGGTTGGCCCCGGGATATCTCGACTGATCAACCCAGTGGCCACATGCAAGAGGGCAAGACGTATGCACCGTTTGATTTCCTCCGAAATCATCCGATGAACCCGGCCGGCAACGTCCACAGTTCAGTCGGTGACTTTGCCCTCTATGCCATCGGACACCTCAATGGACTGGCGGGCAAGGATGGATTCCTGAAAGCCGCGACCATTCAACGTATGCACACTCCACTCCCCGAGGTGACCGGTCGAGAAGGGTATGCCTTTGGCTGGGGCCTTCGAGATTACAAAGGCCAGACAATGCACTGGCACAATGGCAGCGCTGGCACATTTTATGCGGAAATCAGGCTCTTTCCGAAACAGAATGCCGGCATCATCATCATGGTCAACGCAGGCGGCACCAACCAGATTGGCGTCAAGATCGCCGATGCAATCTATGACAAATACATTGTTGGAGGTGATTCAGACTGATTGAGAAAGGCAGCGTTTCGATTCGAAAGACGAATCCGCCTTCATCCTGAAACCCATGATCGATTCGTGCGATTGAAATCGATCGGCCTTCCGGTTCAACCTTGGTTGGATCGGATGGTCATTTTTCATGGTGAAGCCTTGAAAAAGCCACCGGGGAGATTCGAACTCCCAACCTGCGGTTTACAAAACCGCTGCTCTACCGTTGAGCTACAGTGGCGTCTGTGCGAGAGCAGGGTAGGTCGACGCCCCGCTCCATTCAAGATTGCTTCAATGTCGCATCCTCCCAATATCGGCTCATCGGGGCCTGATCGTGAAATGGGCGGCATGATCCACGCTGACCTCGACCCGGCCCGATGGTCCCTCACAAAGCATCGTCGCCCTCCACGCATCACCCTGCCGGGTGATCGTGATGGGTGCTGTGAGATCCCCGAGCCCCAACGCCTCAAGATCGGCCGATGGCTCATGGCGTCGCTGCTGTCGCTCCCAGATTCCCATCAATACATTCCGCGCCGCCCGGGTTGAATCGGGATCAACCTTCGCCTCACCCTGACCCGCGATGAGATCGCTGAACTGCAAACACCCCCACGTGGAGGGGCGATGCATGTCGATCACCCCCTGGCGTGACCAGACCCAGTTGTCCGCCTTCGCCCCCTCGATCTTTCGGTACGCGCCATCCACAATCTCATGGGGCCATTGCACGCGAGAAAAGTTCATCCGCCATTGGTCGCCATCACGAGGCGGGCACGCCTGATCCTTGCCTGCAAATCGTGAAAGTCCCGCAAAGGGAATCGCGATCGTCACGCACCACCCCCGGTCTTCGCTTCCGGGGGCGTTCAGCGTTCCATCCACGTGCACACCCACCTGCACTCCCTCGAGCGGATCGGGATCGCGAGGCTCGCCACCGCACCGATACGGCTTGGGCAAGGACAACTCCCAGATCGTGCCCAGGGCGTTGACCTCCAACTCATAGTAATTGTGGTTGTCGCCATCGGGATCAATGAACAACTCGAAATCGTTGTCGTGAAAGATCACTTCGTTGCGTTTAGTGATCGTCCCCCACACATGAGGCTCTTCCAACTCCGCATGCACATAGAGATTCACATCATCATGCAGCATCTTCATTCGGGTTCGGAATCGAGGCGGAGGTTTTAGGGGGCCTTCGATGTCGATGAAGTCTTCGGACCAGAGAGCGTGTGCCCAGATCGGTTCAGTGGCCTTGCCGTCAATGCACAGTGGTGTATTTGTGCGATAGCAGATTGCTTGCCTTGGTGATGCCGTTTCCGCGGCGTGAATGTCCATCTCTTCGTCAGCGGAACATGAAGGATCCGGGAACTCAGGGGGCATCAGACGCCTGCCGCCCGTTCGGGCCCACGCTTGATCGTGATGGCCAGCAACGTCACATCTGCGGGACTCACGCCGGGCAGACGGGAGGCCTGGCCGATCGTCCGGGGAATGAACGTCCTCAACGCTTCCGCGGCCTCGGATCGAAGCCCCGTGATCGTCCACGCTTCGAGCCATTCGGGAATCGGTTGGTTGTCGGCCTTGGCTTGTCGCTTGATCGTGGCTTCCTGCCTTGCGATGTAGCCCTCGTATCGCGATTCGGTCATGACCCGTTCCACGAGGTTGGCCATCTCAACGCTGGCGGCATCATTCTCTATGCCGTTGAGCTTCGCCATCACATCCGCAACGTCAACATCTTGTCTTCGTGCGTATTCACGCAACGATTTTCCTTCGATGTTGATCGAGTCGAACTGTTTGGCGATCGATTTCAAATGTTCAAGTCGCGTGGAAAACTGGTTCCAATGCCTTTCGTCGATCAACCCCCACTCGTGGGCCATTGGCGTCAGCCGCACATCCGCGTTGTCGGCCCTCAGCAGCAATCGATACTCCGCCCGACTGGTGAACATGCGATATGGCTCGCGAGGCGTCTTGGTGACCAGATCATCGAGCATGACGCCAATGTACGCCTGGTCGCGACGAAGCCTGATCGGTTCTTCTCCAATGGTCAGCCGAGCGGCGTTGAGTCCCGCCAGCAATCCCTGCCCCCCCGCTTCCTCGTAGCCGCTCGTGCCATTGATCTGCCCGGCAAGGAAGAACCCCTCGATGGACTTGGTCATGCACGTCGAGTCGATCTGGTGGGGCCTCACCATGTCATACTCAACCGCGTACCCATATTTCAAGATCTCGGCGTTCTCGCACCCCTTCATCCCCCTCACGATGATGTCCTGGACATCGGGAGGCAGCGATGTACTGATGCCATTGCAATAGATCTCGTTGGTGTACAGCGATTCGGGTTCCAGGAACACATGATGCGAATCGCGATCGGCGAAGCGCACCACCTTGTCCTCGATGGATGGGCAATACCGAGGTCCGGATTCGGCGTCGATCTGCCCCGAGTACATCGGAGCCCGATCGAGATTCGCCTTGATGGCGTCGTGGATGGACGCGTTGGTGGCCGTGATGCGACATTCGATCTGAGGCAGCCGAGGAAACCCCCGGAACCCCCGGATGGCCGGTGGTACGGGCATCTTGCCCGTGCGAGTCTTCAATTCTTGCTCAACCGGGTAATCCGAAAAAGGAATCGGTTGCACATCGCCAAACTGCTTTGGCAAGCCCTCCCAATCGATGGTGTCCTTGTTGAGCCGGGGCGGAGTTCCCGTCTTGAGACGCCCCAGTTCAAAGCCCAGTTTTTTCAGGGTGGCCGAGATGCCGACCGCCGATCCTTCACCGATGCGTCCCCCTTCGGTTTTGTTTTCGCCCGTGTGCATCAGGGCGCGCATGAAGGTGCCGGTGGTCAGGACCACCGTTCCGGCCTTAAGCATTCGTGATTCCTGGGTGGACGATTTGTTCGGCTGAGTCCCCTCGTAGATGGGAAGCGATTGGCGCGTGCCTTCGAGATGACGCTGGATGTTTTCTTCATTGGGCTGAACGACGCAGGAGCTTTCTGGAATCATCACCCCCACCACGCGCCCCTCCTCGACGACAATGTCATCGATCGTGCCAGCGATGACATCAAGATTCTCGCGGGTCGTGATGAGCCTCTGCACTTCGGCCAGATACGCATACTTGTCGGCTTGAGCCCGAGGACCACGAACCGCAGGCCCCTTGGAGATGTTGAGCATCTTGAACATGATGCCCGTGGCGTCGATGGCCCGACCCATGATGCCCCCCAGGGCGTCGATCTCGCGGACGATCTGCCCCTTGGCCAGCCCCCCGATGGCGGGATTGCAGCTCATCATGCCTATTTTGGAAGGGTCCATGGTGATGAGGGCGACGCGGCCCCCCCCGGAATCATGTGTGCCATGGCCTTGTCGGCCATGCTCAGCCAGCGCATTGGCCGCCGCCCACGCCGCTTCAGTGCCGGCATGGCCTCCTCCAATCACAATGACGTCGTAGTGGTCGAGCATGACGAAGGAGGATAGGAGCCGATCCGGAAGAATTCACCACGGAGGCACAGAGGAACACTGAGGAAGAAAATAATCAATTGAGGATTGATTCTCCAAAATCCTCAATCTTGTGAACTTTGGCTCACCATCCCTCAATCGTTGATTGAGTGACGACGTCGTCTTCGAAACTAATAATGCAATACCCCATTTCCATGCCTCCCTGCTCATACATCCACACTTCCACATTTGAATTGAGGGGATCGACACTGTGGCGATCAGGTCGCCCCAGCACACTCCAGACTTCTTGTTGTGACATGCCATTTCGCACCTCAAAAAATCGGTCAGGCGTAAAATGTGGCGAGATGTAGCGCGATGCTCCGAGGCCGATCCCGAGCAGGCAAACCACAATCATGCAGATTCGACGACGCCATGAATGCATCCAATAATCACGAAGTTTTGTTTCGCCCAGAACGGGTCCATCGGACATTGGTGCGAGGCGAATAGTATCCGGGTCGCTGTCCACGCCACATTCAGGGCAGCGTGTTGATTCTCTTGCGAAGAGGTCATAACCACACCAGCCGCATTTTCCGGCAACGGCTCGTTGTATTGTGCGTGGCAGAAGAAGCTTGATCGCGATGCCGAGAATGATCAGGGTGACAAGTCCCGTGACGCCAGCCAGAAATGGATTCCTGAATATGGTCACTGAAAGAACCAACAGCAGCGTTATGCCATACACGATCGGCAGAGCAACTCGTAAATTCCTTCCTAAAAATATCGGCACGAGCCACAGTGTTGAAATCAGGCCGATCACGCCTCCGACCAACAACCCCAAAATGTCTTTGGTCCAGGTCGGATGCCCCATCACGCGGCTGGTCAGTGAATCGGCAAATAGACTCACATAACCCATCAGAGCTCCGCCTAGTACCACGATCAGGCACAAAGCCCTGAGCCTTCGAAATAATTTCACTCGAATCAACTGGCTCACGTATTCGCGATTCGATTCACCCATGTTATTCCCCGTGATGGCTGATCCCCATTGCTTTTCGTTCTTCCCACTTCAACACCAACCCCGGTGCGACCCTTGCCGCGATGTCATCGCCATAGATATGAGCGACCAGGGCCAATGGAGGATCATAGGACAATGCCCCACCTACTCCAGTAAATGCCTTGCCATGTGAGACCCACGTCGGGCCATCGAGCACGTTCAGTCTGGGGAACTTCTCTCGGAAAGCTGCGATATCCGAGGGAAACGTCGTGCAAGTCAGTCCATCCAGCAGCCCAGCTTTGGCCAGCACGAACGCGCCATCGCAGACGGAAACGATGTAGTCGGCCTTCCCTCCCACTTCACGAACCCAGTCGATCAGCCTCGTGTCTTCGAGGTCCGAATCCATGTTGTGCTCGGCGCTGGGCACGACCAGGACATCGATGCGAGGCGCATCCTCCAGCTTGTAATCCACGCCCACCTTGAGCCCCTCGAAGGTCGTGATCAGGCCCTTAGCCCGCCCCACCGTGAAGACTTTCATGGCCTTGCCCTTCGGAACATGAAAAACAGTGTGCTGGAAGATGTCGTAGGGGGCCGCAAGCTCCGAGTTGTACACCCCTTCCAGGACGAGGATCCCCACCTGCAGGGGCGTCCCTTCCGCTCGGGTCACCTCGTGCGACAGGCCCAGATCGGGACGTGACGTTTGGGCATCGGCTCGATCAGAAGCGATCACAAGTATGGACAGGATGGCGATGAAAGTCAGTCGGGGCATGGGATGACGTTCTCCTCTGTGCAATGCGTTCGTGGAACCGGTCCGCACAGCGGACCCTACAACGAAAAATTCATGACGCGTCGTACGCCTGCTTGAGCCAGCCGATCAGTTCCTTGTCGACATCAGTTTTCTTTTCCAACCGCACGCGATGGCTGACCATGGCGTTGAAGCTGCCTGATTTTTCCAAACGCATTGTGGGCGTCACGCCCTTGAGATTGATGCCCACATCCACGCGGGTCTTCGTCGAGGGTTGAATGAGACCAAACTGCTTGTTCCGTCTCAAGCTGACGTACGCCTTCTTGGGAGCCAGCTCGAAGTCGGTGCCGAACTTCGAGATCTTGGCCAGCAGGGCATCGTAGATTGGTTTCAAGTCCGCTTTTACCCCATCGTATTGAGCCTGGACTAGCGCATCAGAATCGTCACTTCCGGGGGCGGGGGCGGACATTCCACCTTTCAGGGTGTAATGCGCAACGAGATTCGCATACCCATGCGTCATCCCATGATCGCCCTTGAGGAACTTCAGGATCTCGCCATGCTTGGCGAAGTTGGTTTTGGTGGTGATCTTCAGCCATTGTTCCATGGTCTTGCCCGTGTTGGGCTTGAGGTTGGCCAGCATCGCTTTGGCCATTTCTTCGGGTGATTTCGCCATGCCTTGAATCCTTCACAGGTCAGGAATAAAAAACCCGGACCTGCACATCGTACAGGTCCGAGAGAATTCATTCATCATGTATCCAGAGCTCGAAGCGGCTTTCAAACGCTATTCCTCGTCATCGACGATCCAGGTATCACCCTCGTGGAGCAGGGCATGAAGATCGCCCACTCCCTTTTTCTCGATGGCCTCATCAATCTGGTTGTGCAGCATCCGCTCGTAACTTTCCAGTTTTTCGTTGCGATAGATGACCCCCATGGGTTCGGGGAAGTCGGGATACGCCAGTTGAGAAAGGGTGAACGCGAGATTCCGATCCGTCTCGTCATGGTGAGCGAGATCGTCAACCGTGACCCCCGTCCCTTCACCAAATTCGACCACTTCGAGACTGCCACCCTTGAAACGAAGGCCCTTGTTGGCGTCGGCCCCGAAGATCATGGGCTTGCCATGTTCGAGCATGAACGTCGTTTCTGCCTTCGTCTCTTTCTGAGTCGCATAGAACCACGCTTTGTGATTGAAGATATTGCAATCCTGATAGACCTCAAGAAACGACGTCCCTCGATGCTTGGCCGCTTCCAACATGACCACGTTGAGGTGTTTCACGTCGATGTCGATGCTGCGGGCGATGAATGTGCAATGCGAACCCACCGCAAGACTCAGGGGATTGATGGGGTAGTCGATCGAGCCCATGGGCGTGGACTTGGTCTTCTTGCCGAGCTCGCTGGTGGGCGAATACTGGCCCTTGGTCAGGCCATAGATCTTGTTGTTGAGCAGGATGATGTTGATATCGACGTTGCGACGCATGATATGCATGGTGTGATTGCCGCCGATGGACAACAGGTCGCCATCGCCCGTGACAATCCAGACGTCGAGATCGGGGTTGGAGACCTTGAGTCCCGTCGCGAAGGCCGGGGCCCGGCCATGAATCGTGTGCATGCCATACGTGTCAATGTAATACGGAAATCTCGCGGCGCACCCGATGCCCGAGACGAACACGATGTCTTCCTTGCGCCGCCCCAGGTTGGGCAGCACCTTGCGCACCGCAGTGAGCACGGCGTAATCGCCACACCCCGGACACCAACGCACATCCTGATCGCTGGTGAAGTCCTTGGCTTTGAGAGTCGGCAGAGCGGTGTCAGGCATGGGTCAACCTCAATAAGAATTCACCACGGAGGGCACGGAGGATCACTGAGGGGGAGGAACATCTCGAAAAACCGGTCTCGATCTCTTTCGACTCGACCGATCCCTCTCCGTGTCTCTCCGTGTTCTCCGTGGTGAAAAAATTCATCATCGATTCATGATCGCCAAAGTTTCGTTGACGAGATCCTGGACCATGTATCCCTTGCCCTTCATGTAGTTGATGCCGATCGCATCGACCATGAAACGATCGCGGATCAGCAGCCGCAACTGGCCCATGTTGATCTCGGGGATGATTACGGTGCGATACGCGCTCAACACTTCGCCCAGGTTCTTCGGGAAGGGATTGATGTAACGCAAGTGAGCGGTCGCGACGGAATGCCCCATATCCCGCAAGCGATTGCCGGCGGTGGTGATCGAACCGTACGTGCCGCCCCAGCCCAGCAACAGCACATCACCCTGCTCGGGTCCGAGCACCGTCAAGGGCGGGATGATGTCGGCGAGCTTCTGGATCTTGAGGGCCCTGGTCTTGATCATGTTCTCGTGGTTGTCAGGGTCGTAGGAGACATTGCCAGTGACATCCTGTTTCTCGAGACCGCCCACGCGATGCTCCAGTCCAGGCGTACCGGGAATCGCCCAGGGCCGGGCGAGCGTTTCCGGATCTCGTTGATATGGCAGATAGGGTCCGTCGGGATTGTTCGTCACAGTGGGATGCTCGATCTTGATCGGCTCGATCGCATCGAGATCAGGAAGAAGCCAAGGTTCCGCCCCATTGGCGATGTATCCATCCGAAAGATAGATGCAGGGACACATCGCCCTCACCGACAACCGGAAGGCCTCGATCGCCATCTCGAAGCAATCCGAAGGACTCTGGGGGGCGACGATGATGACGGGTGATTCACTGGTTCTCCCGAACATGCACTGCAGCAAGTCGGCCTGTTCGGTCTTGGTGGGCATTCCCGTGGCGGGGCCGGCCCTTTGCACATCGACGATCACCATGGGCAGTTCGTACATCATCGCCAAGCCGATGCCTTCGGACTTGAGGGCGATCCCGGGACCCGACGTGCCGGTGATGGCGAAATCGCCGGCGAAGGACGCGGCGATTGTCGCGCAGATCGCCGCGATCTCGTCCTCGGCCTGGAACGTGCGCACCCCGAAATGCTTGAGTCGCGAAAGGTGGTGGATCAATTCCGAGGCGGGCGTGATCGGGTATCCCGAATACGTCAGCGTCTTGCCCGCCTTGGCCGCGGCGGTGACGAACCCCAAGGCGGTGGCTTCGCTGCCGCTGATCTTGCGATACTTGCCCTTCTTGAGCTTGGCCGGGGCGACCCGGTATCGAACCGGAAACAGCTCGGCGGTCTCGCCAAAGTAATACCCCGACTTGAGGGCCTTGATGTTGATCTCGGCGACCTCAGGCTTGTTCTTCACCTTGGCGAACGTGTCGGTGAGAAACTTCACCGTGGGATCGATCGAACGATCGTAAAGCCAGTAGACGATGCCCAGGGCGAACATGTTCCGACATCGGTCGATGTCCTTGGTCCCCATCCCCGAATCGGCCAGGGACTCGCGGGTGAGACGGCTCATCGGGACAGGGATGATCTTGTAATCACCCTGGAACTGCTCGTCCTCGAGCGGGTTGTAACCCTCGGGGTAGCCGCACTTCTTGAAATTGTTCTTGGTGAACTCATCCTCGTTGACGATGACGATGCCACCGGCTTCGACGTCGGCGATGTTGGTCTTGAAGGCTGCGGGGTTCATCACGACCATGGCGTTGACGATGTCGCCCGGGGTGTGGATGTCGGTGCTGGAAAATTGCACCTGAAAACCCGACACGCCATAGGTAGTTCCGCGTGGAGCGCGAATTTCCGCGGGAAAATCGGGGAAGGTGGAGATGTCGTTGCCGAACAGCGCGGAGGTGGTGGTGAACTGCCCGCCCGTGAGTTGCATGCCATCGCCCGAGTCGCCGACGAATCGGATGGCCACGCTTTCCAGCGATTGGTCTTCAACCGGTTTTTTCTCGGATGCCGCCTCTGTCGTCACGATCATCTCCTCCAATTGCATCCGAAGATCGGATCCACTTCCCGAAAACGTATCATTCTATCCCCGCCTTGGAATCAAATCATGACCTTCTCGTGGCAATGCCACGAATCCGAGGCGATTCTCACCCTGATTCCTTGAGACTGCTGACCAGGTCCTGCATGGCCTTCTTGCCATCGCCGAACATCATCAAGGTGTTGTCCATGGCGAAGAGGGGATTGGGGATTCCCGCGAAACCGGGGCTCAAGGACCGCTTGATCACGACCACG
>JAPULD010000472.1 GCA_027295365.1 Planctomycetota bacterium | reverse complement strand
GGCTTGTCGATCTTCGGCCGTCAGGGGATCAACGGTGGTGGAGGCGGATGTTGGTTCCTGGGCGGTAGCCGGGGCCAGGGTCAGCAGCAGGCCCGCCAAGATGGTAAAGGGGCGAGAGCGGTGAAAACGAACTGGTTGAAGGGGCATCGTGGGGGGTACTCCTGGGTATTTCGGTGGGTCGCCTCGACGAATTCGTGGCGGGGGGCCATACTTGTGATGAAAGATCTACAGTCTTATTACTAAAAATAATGCATAAATTTTAGTATATTCTCAGAATTCGGAGTTCCCAATGCCAAAATCCGCATCGAGCATCCCAAATCGCCAAGCCCGGCACCGCCAATTCACGGTTTCCAAGCAGGATCAACTTGATTCCCTGGCCTCGCCCGTGCGGCACCAGTTGCACCAGACCATGGATGCCATCGGCCCCTGTTCGGTGCGTGAGCTCGCCGAGCGTATGGGTCGTGAGCCCGAGGCGTTGTATTACCACTTGCGCAACATGCTCAAGTCGGGACTCGTCATCGAGACGGGGCGTCGGCCCGCCGGGCGTCGCTACGAGGCGATTTACGATGTGGTGGGCCGGCCCTTTCGGGTCGATCCGACAATCACGCGTCCCGGTTTCCTGGATGGGCTGTATCGATCGGCCGCCGCACGTTTGCGCCTGGCTGATCGTTGCTTGAAACAGACGATCATGGCCAAGAGGGCGGTGCGAGAGGGGGCGAGCCGCAGTTTCCGAATCGAGCAGATCAACGTTCGTCTGAGTGATCGCAATCTGAAGGCCTACAACCGTCAGGTCACGGAGTTGATGTCCTTTTTGCGTGAGCATGACGACCCGGATGCGGAAAACTTCTACAACATCACGATCGCGTCCGGGTGGTCGGAGAATGGCAACGACGAGGCATCCGAGTCGTGATCGATCGGGTGGCGATCACGCGTCTAGAATCACTCGGGTGATGGAACTGAAGGAGCGATTCGATGTCTGAGACGCGTGATGGACATAGCGATTACATGACGAAAGTGAATCTTGCCAAGAAGTTCGCCACGTTTGATGAATGCTGGGTGCCCAAGGTCGTGGCCCAACTCAATGGCCAGTACGTCAAAGTGGTCAAATTCAAGGGCGAATACGTCTGGCATCAGCACGAAGGCGAAGATGAGATGTTCTGGGTCATCCAGGGAAGCATGCTGATTCACTTGCGCGACCAGACGATTGAATTGAACGAGGGTGAATTCTTCGTCGTTCCCAAGGGCGTGGAGCACAAACCCGAGTCGCCCGAGTTGTCGCTCGTCGCGTTGTTCGAGCCCATGGAAACTCGAAACACGGGCAACGTCGATCATGACTACACCATTGAAGCGGATGATCTGAAGCGAATTTAGGGCGGTTGTCAGTTTGGCTTATAGGTTGCGTACTTTCGCAATTGAAGTGTGGCTCATGGTCAGACGAAATATAATGTTTCATTCGTATACCTAATGCCCAAGGAGGCCCCATGGCCCAGCGATTCTCATCCCTCAACGAGCAGCACATCGAATTCATACAGCAGCAGCACATGTTCTTTGTCAGCACCGCCCCCGACGAAGGCAGCATCAATCTCTCCCCAAAAGGGTTGGGTGGTTTGCACATCAAGGACAGCAACACGATCCACTGGTTGAACCTGACCGGCAGTGGCAACGAAACCGCCACCCACGTGCGAGAGAATGGAAGAATGACCCTGCTCTTCTGTGCCTTTGAAGGGACCCCCAGGATTATGAGGGTGTATGGCAAGGCCCGGGTCGTCCATCCCCGAAACGAAGCATGGACAGCGATGATCGAGCAATTCGGAAACCCCAAAGGGGCTCGGCAGATCTTTGTCCTCGATATTGAACTCGTTCAGAAGTCATGCGGCTATGCCATCCCGTTGTACGAATACCAGGGACAACGCGATATCCTCCCGCGCTGGGCGGAAAACAAGACGCCAGAACAGATCGAAGCCTACTGGCACGAGAAGAACGAAACCAGCTTGAACGGTCAGCCGACCGGACTCTTCAGCGATGGATGATGAACTCGCTTTCGAGGGGCAATCAATCCAGATCTTCAAAGAACCGCCACGACGATCTGAAGTCCTTTGAAAGTGATTGATTGGTCAGAATCGCTCTGACCAGCTCCACGGGGATGGCGTTGTTGCGCATGATGGTGTCATGGAATTCGCGATTCGTCATTCGTCCCGAATCGACCAGTTCCTGGTGCAAGGCCTTGAACTGCAACGCACCGAGCATGTACGCCGCCTGGTAGAGGGGACTGTAATCACCCGCGACGCTTCGCCTCACTTCCGCGGCGGCGTTTCGTCGTTCGTGTCCCACGCGATCAACCAGGAAATCGACGGCTTCCTCACCACTCATCAACTCCAGATGGTAACTCAATGAGAAGATGATCCGGGCACAGCGATGACTGAGCCAGAAGAGCATGCCCACCTTGTCCTCCGCGGTTTCGGGAAAGTCCAGGTCCCACAGGGCCATCTCCCAATACACCGCCCAGCCTTCCAGCCAGAAGGGCGTGTAGAACGCGCGTCGATAGGTGCGGTGCCTCTGGTTCATGTACCCCTGCAGGTGATGGCCCGGGATGAGCTCGTGATGCACGACCGCTCGGGAGAAGTGACGGTTGTTGCCCCTGATGCTCATCATCTTCTGTTCGTGGGTCATGGTGTCGGTCGGAAAGGACACACTGATGACTTCCCCCCCCGTGAAGTATGGGGTCATGAGTTGACGTCTGGGAGTCATCATCTCCATCCGCCAGACTTCCTTGGCCAGATCGGGAATGGTGATGAGCTCGCGTGCTTCGAGGAAATCGATCGCCTCCAGCGCGAGTTCGCGAATCATGTCGGGCTGCTCGCCCGGCTCGACGTTCAGGTTCTTGACGTATTCCTGGGCCTTTTTCCAGTCGCCTTCGAATCCCAATTCCTTCGCCGCGGCAAGCTTCTCACGCTCGCACCAGGCGAACATGGTCTCGGCGATCTCGATCAGCTCTTCGGGCGTGTAGGGGATCATCGCGAGGGCGAGATCGTCAAGCAAAGCCTCGCGTCCGATCGGGTCGCCGATGATCGTCTCCAGATCGTCTTCGTCGATGCCCACCAGTTCGTCGGTGATGAGCGTGGCCAGAGTCTTCAGCTTGCCATCGACTTCCTCATGAGGTTGTTTCGTCCACCAACTGAAGGTCGGATCGTAGCCATCGTAGAATGAATGCCATTCATCGAGAGAACGACGAAGGTCCCGAATGCGTCCCGCGGCGCGATTGGCGATGATCTTGGGGATCTCCAGTTCCCCATCGTTCACGAGCTTTGAAACGTCATCGATCTGGTCTCGAATCGCAGTCAACGCAACCGCGGCGTCACGACCCTGAATGGTCTTCATCGCCTGCCGATCGTCGGCGAGGGTCACGATCGTTTCCCGAAACGGGACCAGCATGGCGATCTCATCGTTTCGTTTCTGCCGGTGGGCGATGTCCTTGGCTTCATAGGCCAGCAGGTTGGCGAAGAGCAGGTAGTCAATCTGGCCCGGGTGGGGCAGGGCGTCGAAATCGACCATTTTGAGTTGGTCTTGCCAATGTTTAATGAACCGCTTCCATCGGGCAAGCCTCTGGGGCGACATGGGCGTTGAGTAGGCCCGATTGATCACGTTCGAATCGGTGCGAAAACGCTCGATCATGGGCTTCACCAGGTTCCTGCCATCGAGCACGTCGAGAGGATCCTGGAGTTCTTGCGCCGGAGCAGCGGTTTGAGTCAGGCCAAGGCAAAGTGTGGCCAGGAGCGTCATCGTGATCGCACGAACGTGCATGGTTCATTCTCCATGATTCAGGATTTGGAAAACTCGAATGTGAGGACCACTATAGCGATTGTGATGGGGCCTTCAGAGCCTGCAATTCCAGCCCAACGCATGCATACTTGGTGATACAATCGTGTCATTGAACGCAGTGGTGTTTGAAGACCGGCATCGAACCGTGACTTCAGACTGGCCATCACAATCTCATAAAGACACTTCGATACGACGCGAAACGGAGTTTGATCATGCGGCAGGTCTGTAATTTGATGGCGCTCATCTTCCTGGTGACAAGTTCCAACCTGGAGGGTGGCGCAAGACCTCATCAGGAGGCAATCGAGGATCCCGCGCCGCCTGTGGTCGCTGAGCTTGAGCCCATGGAGGCTCCCGTGGCGAGGCCTTATCCCGAGCTACGGTTCATCGAGTCTCCCATCGCCCTGAGCAAAGGGGCGGTGACCGAGGACTGGCCTTGTTTCATGGGGCTTCAACACTCTGGGCATTCTCGCGAGACGAAACTGAGGAAGACGTTCGACACTGGCGAGCCTCAACTCGTCTGGGCGATGCAGAGCGGTCTGGGATTCGCCTGTCCCGTCATCGCCAATGGAAAGCTCATCTACACCCATCGCGTCGGCAACGAAACCCACGTCGATTGCCTCGATCCCGAGACGGGACAGCGTTATTGGCGATACTCCTACCCCTGCGAATACAAGGACCGGTACATCTCGAACAACGGTCCCCGCTCGACGCCCATCATTGATGGCGATCGCGTATACACGCATGGCGTGGCGGGGCGACTGCATTGCCTGGATCTCGCCACGGGACGCGTCATCTGGCAACGCGACCTCGCGAAGGAATACCACATTCCCCAGGATTTCTTTGGCGTGGTGGCGAGCCCCATCATCCATGGCGATCTGCTCATCCAGAACATCGGCGCCCCGCCCCCGCCCCCGGAACCGGGAGGCCCCTCCGTCGCGGCGTTCGACAAGCGGACCGGTCAACTCGTCTGGGGGGCCGGCAGCGAGTGGGGGCCATCCTGCGCCTCGCCCATCATCGCCACGGTCCATGGGCGCGATCGATTGTTCGTGATCGCGGGTGGCGATTCTCGCCCCCCGGTCGGGGGACTGATGGTGATGGATCCGAAGACGGGGAAAGTGGATTTCGCGTATCCATTTCGCAGCCGTGCGCAGATTTCCGTGCTCGGAGCGAGCCCGATTGTGGGCGATGGGCGGGTGTTCATCACCGCCTCGTACAACACGGGAACCGCAGGTCTGGCTTTGCATTCTGATGGGGGATTCACGGAACTCTGGAAGACCCGCCGCGTGGGGATGCAGTTTTCCAATCCGATCTACGTCGATGGTCATTTGTACGCCATCGATGGGCATTCCGATCGGGTGGGTTCGATCATCTGCTTCGCCCCCGGAAGCGGTGAGGTTCTGAGTCGAACGGACCTGACTTGGGAAGAAGTGCTTTTCTATCGGGGCGAGGAAAATATGCAGCCCTTGAGCATTGGCGAGGGATCATTGTTGCATGTCGATGGCGCGACGATGTGCCTGGGTGACAATGGACATCTGTTGTGGCTTGAGATGAAACCCGAAGGCACGAGGGTGATCAGCCGCGTCTCGTTGTTTCGCGCCAACGAATCGTGGACGCCTCCAGTCTTGAGCCGTGGCTTGTTGTACGTTCGCCAGAACACGAAAGAGCGGTTTGGCCAGACGCCGGCTCCGCCCCGATTGATGTGTTTTGATTTGAGGGATTCTGAATTGACAGAATAATTCCCGGGTACTCCTCGATCATCATCAAATATAAAACTTGGGTGCCACGGACAGCGAAGCGAAGCGGAGTCGTCCGTGTCTTGTACCCCTCGATAATCGGTAGACACGGACGACTTCGTTCCGCTACGCTTCACTCCGCTGTCCGTGGCACCCGGCTGTCCGCGGCAACCGGCACCTGGCGTTTCATGTCCTGATAGAATCGATTGCGGATATGGCAGAAAGGAACAACATGAATGATTCTCGGGTCGTCATCGTTACCGCCGCGAGCCGGGGCATGGGCAAGGCAATCGCGCGGACTCTGGCTCGTGATGGTGACAAGGTGGTGTTGATGTCGACCTCCGACGGCGCGACTGAACTCGCCAAGGAACTGGGGGGAGCCGGCATCCGGGGGTCGGTGACCAATCCCGACGATCTGCAGGCGTTGGTCGACCTCGCCATGAACGAATATGGACGAATCGATGGTGTGGTCAACAACACGGGGCATCCCCCCAAGGGCGAACTGCTGGCGATTCCCGATGAGGACTGGCACGCCGGGCTGGACCTGGTGCTGCTCAACGTCGTGCGCATGGCGAGGCTGGTCACGCCCATCATGATCGAGCAGGGACGTGGCAGCCTCGTCAACATCTCGACCTTCGCGGCGTTCGAGCCCGATGCAAGCTTCCCGGTGTCGTCCTCCCTCCGCGCGGCTCTGGCGGGATTCACGAAGATGTACGCCGACCAGCACGCAAAGCACGGCATCCGGATGAACAACATTCTGCCCGGTTTCATCGACAGCTATCCGGAGACCGAGGCGATCCTCGAGCGCATCCCGATGGGGCGCTACGGATCGGTCGATGAAATCGCAAAGACCGCCTGTTTTCTGTTGTCCGACGACGCGGGGTACATCACGGGGCAGAACATCCGAGTGGATGGCGGGATCACGCGCTCGGTGTGAAAACACGCAGGCCAGTTCCGTTCTGAGTGTGAGCAACGAACACTGTTTTATTTTTTTTTTGATACAAGTAAATAGACTACTAATAAATCGTTCACGTCTAATAGCAATCCAAGGAGGGCGACATGCTCACGACTATCATTCGCAATTGCGGTGCCATAGCGATCTTCGCTTCACTCACGGGTTCGGCATTCGGGCAATCGGGTTCACGGATCATCCACGATGCCGAGTTCGACATCCTGGAAGCCCAGCATGGGACACGATGGGCCGCCGAAGATCGCGAGATCGAGGCCCGGCTCGAAGCACT
>JAPULD010000471.1 GCA_027295365.1 Planctomycetota bacterium | reverse complement strand
AATCGACCGCACGCTTGGTGAAGCCTTTGGTGAAGGCTTGTTGATCTTCCGGAGTCACTTCCGAGTCAACGATGGCCTCGTTTTCATAGAGTTGCAGATCGGGATAGCCTCGTTTGCGCTGGGCCGTGCCGGGCGGGAACTTTGCGTAATCGGGATGCAAGGGCCACATGTCATTGGAATAGGGGATCCCGAAAAACTCATCGAAGCCGTGACGCGTGGGCAGGAAGGGAGGCTGGTGCCCCAGATGCCACTTGCCGAAGATGGCGGTGGCGTATCCCTTGGACTTGAACAGCTCGGCGAGCGTGGTTTCCCCTTCGTCGAGCCCGTGGCGGGCGTTGGGTCCCAGCGCGCCGTGGATGCCGAGCCGATTGGGATAGCACCCCGTCAGCAACGCGGCACGAGAGGCCGAACACACGGGTTGGGCGACGTAAAAATCCGTGAAGCGCATCCCCTGCGTCGCGAGTCGATCGAGGTTGGGAGTCTGGTGGGATTCGGAACCATAACACCCAAGGTCGCCATACCCCATGTCGTCCACGAACACAATCACGACGTTGGGCGGCTTGTCTGAGTCGGTGGATGCATTCGGCGTTGATGCGATGGTGTTTACTGAGAGGATCAAGGACATGACGAGACAGAGAACTTGCATCCAACGTGGAAAGGACATGGAGGGCCTCATATTCTTGAATCAAGGGACAGGTCGAGACTGAATCAATGCTCGTATGATCAGACTAATTCCAACCAGAAAATTGATCCAGTAGTCCAGGCTCAACGTGGTGAATACGCAGGCATCATGGTCATGAATACACCATCCATCTTGAACTATTTGGCCCAGAATCGCATGAATCACTCTTTTTATGGGGACCTGGATTTGAAGCTTCAGGCCTCCTAGGCTTGCCGCGTCTCCTTTGGACGCGCGAAGTCCACTGGACAAATAATTGATGCCGGTGACTTTATGAGGACGCAATCAGCGTCCGGAGACATTCCGGTTTCGAGGGCCTCGGAAGCCTTAATACACCGGACAACGAGTACAGACTCTATGAGATTTAGTGAATTGGGGCTCTCAGAGCCCATCAATCGTGCTGTGGCCTCAGAAGGCTACACGACCCCGACCCCCATCCAAGCCAAAGCCATTCCCGAGATTCTCGCCGGGAACGACGTCTTGGGCTGCGCCCAGACTGGAACCGGCAAGACCGGTGCCTTTGCCCTGCCCATCCTTCATCGATTGGGTGGACCACTGGCCCAAGAAGGGCAAGGACCTGAAAACCAACGCAAGAAGAAGAACAATCAGCACGGCCGAAATCGCCGTGGCAAGCAACCCTTCAATCAGCAGCCGAGTCAACCCGGCAAGCCCCGCGCGCTGATCCTGTGCCCCACCCGCGAACTGGCGATGCAAATCTTTGAAAGTTTTATCACCTACGGTCGGCACACGCGTCTGAGACACACCGTGGTCTTTGGCGGCGTCAGTCAGCACCACCAGGTACGCAAGCTACGTTCCGGCATCGACGTTCTCGTCGCCACCCCGGGACGTCTGCTCGACCTGATGAACCAGGGTCACATCGACCTTCGCTCTGTCGAGATTCTGGTGCTTGATGAAGCCGATCGCATGCTCGACATGGGGTTCATTCACGACATCCGCAAAATCGTCGAAAAGATTCCCACCCCTCGCCAGACGTTGATGTTCTCCGCCACCATGCCCAGGGAGATCCGTAAGCTGGCCGATTCCGTTCTCGTGAATCCGGTTTCCATCGAAGTTGCCCCCGAGGCAACCACGGTGGATGCCATCGACCAGTACATCTACCGAGTCGATCGAAAAAACAAGGGACTGCTGCTTTCGAGGATCCTTTGTCAGGACAACGTGAAACGAGCGCTGGTGTTTACCCGCACGAAGCACGGTGTCGACAAGCTGGTCAAAGTGTTGAAGCAGGCGGGCATCGATGCTGGAGCGATTCACAGCAACAAGACCCAGAACGCCAGGACCCGGGCTCTGCAGGCTTTCAAGAATGGACGCGTGCCGGTACTCATCGCCACGGACATCGCCTCGAGAGGCATCGACGTGGAAGAGATCACCCATGTGGTCAACTTCGACATGCCTTATGAGCCGGATACCTACGTGCACCGGATCGGTCGGACCGCCCGGGCCGGCGCTTCGGGTATCGCTCTCTCGTTCTGCGATCACGATGAGCACGGTTTCCTGAAGTCGATCGAACGAAAGATCAAGAAGGAACTGGAAGTCCTTGAGGACCATCCCGACCTTGCCCTCCAGGCTCCCCCCAAGCGATGGGAAAAAGGTGGGAATCATTCCCCCAAGAAATCGTACGGCGGCAAGCCCCATCGTGGCCGAGGTCGAAACGGTTCCGGTTCGAATTCCAGCTCTGGATCGAACTCTGGAAAACGATCTCGATCAGGCCGCACCCGCAAGGCGTACGCCTCGAACCAAGGCAAGCGTCGCTGATCGAGAATCAACGAGGGTTTCGATCGCTTGATCGAGTCGGTTGAAGATTAAGAACACCCACCCCATGCTCCGAGCAGGGTGAGCAGATCTTCGACGTTGACGATGTCGTTGCCGTCGATATCAGCGGGGCAGGGCGCGAGGCAAGGCCCCCAGGCTCCGAGCAACGTCAGCAGATCCTCCACGTTCACGGTGTTGTCATCGCCCGTCACATCCGCGGGGCAGACACCCCTGACGATGACTCGATCAAGTTGGTACTCCACTTTGAGGTTGTTCGGTCCGATGACCTGGTCGAACTGCCCGATGACGCTGGTGGCGGTCATGACGATGAATTCCTGACCGGTCGTGGGCATGAAATTGTTCAACAGCGACAATTCGAGCGTTCCGCCCAAGGTGGCGATTCCATTACCAAGCACGTGATTGAGTTGATCGTGATCGCTGCCGGGCGTCGGCCCGCCGATCTCGATGTGCAACGTACCAGCGTAGCTCACACTGCCCAGATTGATCGAGGCGGGACTGAAGCCGGGGGCAAATGTTCCCGAGAAGGTGACGATGTCGAACGTGCCAACGCCCTTGACGTAGCCGGGCAGGGTGATGGGACTATCAGCGTCACCCCCACCCCCGAAAGTGCCATTGATATGCCCATTGTTGATCAAAGGCGTGGCGGGATTATCTGGCGTGACGATTGATCCATAGCCCATGACGGTGCCCCCGAAGTCGAGGGTGAGGCCATTTGGAGCCGTCAATGAACCGGGCGAGCCCGCTTCACCCATGAGCACGAAGGCACCCGAATCGAAGATGGCGGCGTTGGCGTCATGAAGCGTGATGTCGTTGTCGTGCGTGTCGAGCATGCCATTTGTGTAAAACCCGTTGAAGGCGGTTGCATCACCCAGTGCAAAACTACCGCCTGAGGCGTCGATCAGCGAACCGGTGGAGGCCAGCACTGGACCGGTGACACTGAGCGTTCCCCCCTGGTAGTCGAGCAACGAAAACATGTCCAAGTTGAGGGCGAAGAGGTTGAGTACGCCTCCACTCACGATCACGTTCGTCGGACCCAGGACCGTCATCGTTCCGCCCACGGAAAGCGTCCGGGAGTCATTGAACGTCAAATCGTCGTCAAGTGTGAAGTCCCCGCCAATGTTGAGCGAACCGGCGATGAATTCGAGCGCGCCCCCGTTCTGGTCGAGATTGCCCAGTGTGGCGGTACCGCCATCCAGGTGCAGCGTTCCGGTGGCATCGAGCGACAGATCGCCGATCTGCTGGAAGGTTCCACCACTTTGCAGATCGTAGTACATCCCGTTGCCGATGGTGTAGAAGAGGGCATCGGTCAGGAACAAGCCATTGTTGCTGATCGTCACCGTCGCGCCGGGATCGATGGTGAAGTTGGGACTGTTGATATTGAGTGTCCCGCCGTCTATCAACAGGTCACCGTGCACATTCAGGGTTGCGCCGGTGAGCAAATCAACGAGACCCGTGTTGTTGATCGTTGTGAGTCCGTCGCTGGTCTCCATCAGGGCGTCGTTGGTCAGGGAGACCGTCGCGGTGGAGATGCCGGAGTTGCCGATGGTCAGCGTGTGGCCCGGAATCTGGACGAGAGACGAGCCCGCCCCGTCAATTGACAGTGACGCGTTGCTGACTGTGCCCATGGCGATCGATTCGGACGTGAGCGTCGATGCGGTATTCACCACGAGGGCCGTGATCGTGCTGCTGGAGGCGAGCGTCATCGTTGAGCCGGGGGCGAGATCAAGTTCCCCTTCATCGATCAGGACATCCCCTCCAAAGTTGACGATGGAGCCACCCGAAAGTGTGCCGGTTGGATTGATGACCGTGCTGGCCCCGGTGTTGAGTAATGTACCGACTGTAATGGTACCGGGCCCGGTTCCCGCAGCGCCTCCAATGGTAAGTGTTTCCGCCGGATCGATCGTCAAGGATCCGAAAGCGATGTCGACGGTTCCGGAGGCATTCAGGTTTGATCCTCCTCCGACGAAGAAGGAATCGGTATTGACAACGCCACCGGCGATGTACTACCGACTGGTCGAAATCGACGAACTGACGCCGAGGTAGACCGGTCCGTTGATCGTGAGGAAACTGTCCTCCCAGATTTCGAGATCCGCATTGCCAAACACGCCCAACGAGTGGGGCCCGGTTCCGGTGATGGTCAACGATCCGTCGTTGATATCCAGAGAGCCGCCCCCGATCACCCCAACCGACAAGGACCAGGCGTAGACGTTGCTGCCGGCGATAATGATCATGTGACCGCCGTTGATGCCCAGGGCGTCGCCGATCACCATGTTCAAGGGATCGTCGAACGGATCGGCGGAGCCAACCCAGACGAGGGCCCCGCCGCCGATGGTCATGTCCGCGGCGCCAGTGGTAAGGTAGTAGTTGACGCCGGTGTCGCCCTCCAGG